>JBOIEI010000900.1:0-2100 GCA_050741055.1 Burkholderiales bacterium
TGCGTGGCTTCTCGAAATAGACCCGCATCACCACCAGCAGATCGGCTTCGAGCCGCTTTGCCTCGCCCGCCAGGCGGCGGGCGTAATCGAGCGCAACGGCTTGGTCGTGAATCGAGCACGGGCCGACGACGGCGATCATGCGATCGTCCGCCCCGGTCAGGGCCCGATGGATGGCCTGGCGGGCACTGCGTGCCGTCGCCGATACCGCCGCAGTGGCCGGAAGCTCGTCGAACAACGTTTCAGGGGACACGAGCTCGTCGATCTCGCGCACGCGCAGATCGTCGATCGGCTCGGTAGTCGAGGCCTGCATGATGTTCCTCCCCAGGGCCTGAACGCTCATCTGCCTGGCACGGACTCGGTCGTGCCGTAGTGGGTTGCCGCCTCTCGATATGTTAGGCGGGCGGCATCGTGTCGCGCACAGAGCTTCGCTCCGACACTCGGGCGAACCAGGTTTTCAGGCCGGGATGCGATGCGCGCCAATCGATATCGGGATAGCGGAAGTCGAGGTAGCCGAGCACGCAGGCCGCGGCGATCTGCCCGATACCGAACCGGTCGCTCCAGGCGGCGTGCTCATGCGCCAGGGCACCGAGCCCGCCGTCGATCTTGCGCCGCTGGCCCGCGATCCAGTCGTTCCATCGCAACGGCTCCGGCCGCACCGCGGTTTCGTAGCGCGTGAGCACCGCCGCATCCAGGATGCCGTCGCACAGCGACTGCAGGCGCAGCGCGTTCCAGCGCTCCGGACCGGACGCAGGGAACAGGCGCGCGCTCCCCAGCGAGTCGAGATACTCCGCGATGACCCTCGAATCGTACAGGGTCGACCCGTCGTCGAGGATGAGCGCCGGAATCTTCACCAATGGGTTGGCGCCGGCCAGATCCGCGTTTGGCGTCACCGGGGAGACGGCCGTTTCGATCTCCTCCGGGCGTTGCGGAAGGCCCGCTTCGCGGGCCACGATGCGTACTTTGCGGGCAAAGGGCGAGGCCGGGTTGATGCGCATGCGCATGACGAGACTCCTATGGAACTAACACCGTATGCGTGCATGCTAACCTGAGCATTGGGCGCCGGCAATGTGGAGTACGGACGAGACTCAAGCAGCAGAGGAACTGGACAAAGACCATGCCAAGCGAACCGTTGATCGCGGTATTCACCAAGAACCGCACCAACCCGGCTTATGCGGGGGCTCGGCTCGGCGCCGATCGGACTGCGCAGCGGCTCGGAGCCCGGACATGCCACTTCGTGCCCGAATCGCCGGACGACATCGACCAGCAGATCGCGCTGGTGGCGCAGGCTTTGCAAGCCCGCCCGGATGCGTTCGTCTTCACCCCCGTGCATGAAAGTGCGGTGGACGGCGCAATCGGCTCGATCGATGCAGCCGGCATCCCGCTGGTAAATTTCATCAATCGCATGCACCGCGGCAATCGCATCGCCTTCGTCGGCTCGGACGACCGCGCGCTCGCGATCGCCGTGGCCCAGCGGTTGTTCGCGCATTTGAATGGCACGGGCAACGTGGTCGTCATGCAGGGCACGCCCGGCTCGATCACCAGCCGGACGCGGCTCGAAGGGTTTCTCGAGGCTGCCGGCCGCCATCCCGGCATCGCCATCGTGGCGCAGTGCGCGGGCGACTATCAGCAAGAAACCGCCCAGCAGGTGACGCAGGAGCTTTTTGTGCGCGGCGTCCGGATCGACGGCCTGCTATGCGCCAACGACGTCATGGCGCTCGGGGCCATCGACGCGATGACTGCGGCCGGCCGAATGATCCCGGTGGTGGGAGTCAATGCGCTGCCGGAGGCGATTGCGGCGATCAAGCGCGGGACACTGCTCGCCACGGTCGATTTCGACGCCACCAAGATGGGTTGCGTCGCGACCGAGGCGGCCATCCGGCAATTGCGCGGCGAGCAAGTGCCGGCGGAGATCCTGCTTCCGGTACAGGTGGTCGACGCGGCCAACTACGCGCCATGGGACCGGCCGATCGAGCAGCGCGAGTGTCCTCTCTGGGAAGATGTCGTCGCGTCGGTTTGAGTAGTGCAGCGGACGTGGCCCCAAAATGCGAGGAGGGATGGTTCGAGAGCGAGAGCCACACCGCCCCGCCCGCATTCGCGGGC
>JBOIEI010000901.1:0-6058 GCA_050741055.1 Burkholderiales bacterium
GTGTACGCCTTCTGGCGGTCGGTGAAGGTGAAGAACACCGGGGTCATGGCGCCGACGTCCTGGATGTAAGTCCCCAGGAACAGCAGGTGGCTGGTGATCCGGAAGAACTCGGCCATCATGATGCGGATGACGTCGACCTTCTCGGGCACCTTGATGCCGGCCAGCTTCTCGACCGAGAGCACGTACGGCAGGTTGTTCATCACGCCGCCGAGGTAGTCGACCCGGTCGGTGTACGGGATGTAGGTGTGCCAGGACTGGCGCTCGCCCATCTTCTCCGCCGCGCGATGATGGAAGCCGATGTCGGGCACGGCGTCGACGATCTCTTCGCCTTCGAGCTGTAGGATGACGCGGAACACACCGTGCACGCTCGGATGATTGGGGCCGAGGTTGAGGAACAGGTACTCGGTCGTGTCGCTGGCGCGCTTCATGCCCCACTCTTCCGGGCGGAAGCGCATCGCTTCCTGCTCGGCCAGCTCCTTTTCGGGCGTGAGCTCGTAGTGGCCCATTTCGGTGCGGCGCGCGGGGTGATCCTTGCGCAGCGGGTGTCCCACCCACGTGGGGGGAAGCAGGATGCGGCGCAGGTTCGGGTGACCGGCGAACTCGATGCCGAACAGGTCCCACACCTCGCGCTCGTACCAGTTGGCGTTGCGCCACAAGTCGGTGATCGTGGCGATGCTCGGCTTCTCGCCCTGCAAAGGCACCTTGATGCGCAGGTCCGCATTGGCCTCGAAGGACATGAGGTGGTAGACGACCGTGAAGTCGGCTGCCGGCTGGCCGTCGCGGTGGGTGCGCAGGCGTTCGTCGATCGCGGTCAGATCGAGCAGCATGCGCAGCCGCGGTGTCGCTTCGTGCTTGGCGTAACGCAGCAGGTCGCGAAAATGTTGCGCATCGCTCCACAGCGTCGGGATGCCGTCAGCGGTCGGTTGCAGTGCGTGCACGCCGCCGCCGAAACGCTCGGCGAGCTCGCCGACGATGGCCGGCGCCGGTCCGGAGGATGCCGCGCGCCCGGGCACTGTGGTCATGGGCACTGTGGGCATGGTCACACCGTGTCGGGCGGGCGCAGCTCGGTCTCGCGCCGGCGCGCTTCGCGCTTCATGTCGCGCAAGCTCGGCCGCGGCGCACGCTCCACACCTTGCGGGCCCACCATCCAGCTCAACGGCCGCCGGTCGGTGCCGATCGATTGCTGCAGCAGAATGAGGCCCTCGAGCAGCGCGTCGGGGCGCGGCGGACAACCCGGCACGTACACGTCCACCGGCAGGATGCTGTCCACGCCCTGCACCACGCTGTAGACGTCGTACATGCCGCCCGAATTGGCGCACGAGCCCATGGAGATGACCCAGCGCGGTTCCAGCATCTGGTCGTAGAGCCATTTCACCACCGGCGCCATCTTCACGAACACGGTTCCCGAAATGACGATCAGATCGGATTCGCGCGGCGTGGCGCGCAGCACCTCCGAGCCGAAGCGGGCGATGTCGTACTTGCTGGTGAAGGCGGTCGCCATCTCGACGTAGCAGCAGGAGAGGCCGAAGTTGAACGGCCATACCGAATTCTTCTGTCCCCAGGCGACCAGATCCTGCAGTCTGCCGAGCACGACGTTGCGCCGCACCGCGTCCGCGAACGTCGGCTCCCCAGGGCGCGCCGGCGCCGATTCGGCCGCTTGCCCCGTCGCCGGGACCGCCTTGACGATCGACCAGCGCATCGATCAGCCGCTCATGCGCTCTGCGCGACTGCTCATGCGCTCTGCGCGGTTGCTCTTGCGCCGCGAGCGGCGATGAGGCGCCCAGTCGAGCGCTCCGACGCGCCATAGATACGCGAGTGCGGCGAGCAGGATCACGACGAACACGAGCATCTCCAGATATCCCGCCCAGCCCACCTCGCGCGCCGCGATCGCCCACGCGTAGATGAACACGACTTCGAGATCGAAGACGACGAAAAACATTGCGACGAGATAGAACTGGGCCGGAAAGCGCAGATGCGCATCGTCTACGGGAAGCATTCCGGATTCGTACGGCTGCACGGTCGCGGGCGCGCAATGCCGCTGTCCGAGCACGTACGACAGGCCGATCATCAAGGCGACCAGTGCGACGATGGCGCCGAAATAGACGGCGAGCAGCTGGAGTTGGGCGGGCTGGCTCATGCGCGGTTGCGGGAAAGACGCAGGACGGCAGCACCGGCCGTGCCTGTGAGGTCGCCGAAGATCTCGCCGAGCGAGCGTTGGCGGAAGGAAAATCTTCCGGATCGGTCGCCTTTCCCGGCGCAATCCGGTTGCCGATGCGCATTGCGTTCGAGCCGATTAGGCGCCGATTTGTGTTCAGAACATCGCTAACGCTCGAACGAGCTTTCGAGGATGCTGCGCAGCGCTCTTCGCTCCGCTTCGGGTCTGAAACAGCGCACCCGGGCTGCGCACATGCGGTTGAGCTCTCGCAGGTAGGCGGGCTCGTCGCGACAGCGCAGCACGAGCCTCGCGAGCGCTTTCGCGTCGCCGACGGGAAAGTAGCCCGGATAGTCCTCGCCCAGCATGCCGACGTTGCCGTCGCAATCGCTGGCAAGCACCGGTGTGCCGGACATCACCGCCTCGACGATGACGTTCGCGCCGCCTTCCATGGACGAGGGCACGACCAGCAGATGCGAGCGCCGAATCCGTTGCCGTGCTTCGGCATGGGAGAGCGCGCCCAGCATCGTCAACCTCGGTGCGCGCGTACGCAGCCGGTCCAGCGTGCGTGCCAGTTTCGGATCGCGCACGCCACCCGCCAAAGCGAAGTCGATTTCCGGGACTCCGTCCAGCCGAGCCGCCGCACGCACGAAGGTGACCGGATCCTTTTCGGGCCGGATATGGCCGACGAACAAGGCGCGCAGCGCCCGGGACGACTTGCGAAACGGCGGCAATGGTTCCGCCGACTGGTACACCACCGCCGCCTTGTGCCGGTGCGCGGCCGGCAAGGCCCGGATGGCGAGGGGCTGCAGCACGATCAGGCGGTCGGCGAGCTGCAGGGACTCCAGTGCGGCCGTATTCTTTTCGGGGATGTCGCGATAGAGATCGGTGCCGGTCAGCACCAGCACGCACGGCCCGGCCTCGGGGCCCTGGCGCCATGCGCGGATGACCGCATGACTGCGGCGCGCGTGCAGTGCTACCAGGGCGTCGGCGTCGCGCAGGGAATCGGCTGGCGTGCGTACAATCACCCGGTAGCTCGGATGCAGCAGCCGGGCCCAGCGGGCCGCGGTGCGCCAGTTGCCGTTGTTGGCGCTGGCGGCGTAGGGCGAAACGATCAGGACGGAAGGCGACACGTGCGGGAATTACACGATCCGGATCAGCTTGCAGCCGCGTTGCGGGACGCGCGCGATTATACGCTCGCGATCTACGCGCACCTGGACGAGGCGGCGCTGCGCTTTCCGTACCTGCGCACGGTGAATCCGCCGCTGTGGGAATTGGCGCACCTCGCCTGGTTCCAGGAGCACTGGTGTCTGCGCTGGCAGGACGGGGCGCCGCGACGCGATTCGTTGTTGCCCGATGCCGATCGCATGCTCAACTCGGCGCTCATTGCGCATGCCGAGCGCTGGGCGCTGCCGCAGCTCACCTGGCCTGTCGTGCGCGGCTATCTCGCAACAGTGCTCGACACGACGCTCGAGCGTCTGGCGCGCGATGCGCAGGCCGATCCCTATTTCCCGCTGCTCGCCCTGTTGCACGAAGACATGCACGCCGAAGCGTTCCTGATGAGCCTGCAAACCCTCGGCATGCCTGCGCCGATGCCTGCGCGTGCGAGCATCGGACCGAATCCAGGCTGCCCGCACACTGCTGGAAATTGGGCCGCGACGCCCTGCGGCACGCCGCTGGCGGCGCGCGAAGTGGTATTCGAGGGCGGGCGCTTCGAGATGGGTTCGGGCTGCCGCCCCGATTTCGTGTTCGACAACGAGCGCTGCGCGCACGCAGTGGTGGTCGAACCGTTCGCGCTGGCGACGACGACGGTGACGCAGGCGCAGTATCGAGCGTTCGTGGAAGCGGGCGGCTATGGCGAGCGGCGCTGGTGGTCGCAGGCGGGATGGGCATGGCGCGAGAGCGCGGGCGCGCTCCAGCCGCGCCATTGGCAGCGCGACGGATCGGGTTGGCGCGTGCGCCGGTTCGATCGGCTGCAGCCGTTGCAAGAGGATGCACCGATGATCCACGTGAACGCCTACGAGGCCGAGGCCTATGCGGCGTTCGCCGGGGCGCGTCTGCCGACCGAAGCGGAATGGGAATTCGCCGCGCGCGCCGCATTGGACGTGGCAGGCGATCGTTATCCGTGGGGCGCTGCGCCGCCTCGGGGCGATGCCGTCAACATGGACTATAGGTACGGTCGCGCCGTCGCCGTGGATTCACTCGCGCAGGGCGACAGCCGCTCGGGACTGCGGCAATTGCTGGGCAACATATGGGAATGGACCGCCTCGCCCTTCTTGCCGTACCCGGGCTTCGAGCCCGGGCCTTATCGCGAGTATTCGCAGCCGTGGTTTGGCGACCATCGGGTGCTGCGCGGCGGCTCCTTCGCCACGCGCTCGCGCCTGGTGCACAATCGCTGGCGCAATTTCTATACGCCCGATCGCAACGACGTTTTCGCCGGCATCCGGCTCGCACGCTCGCTGCGCGATTGATGTCGTATCGAGCGTCCTATGAGAGCGTGATGCCGTCCAGATCGGCGGCGCATTGGCTGCGGATGATCGCGGCCAGCTCCTGGAAGTACGGCTTCTCGGCCACTGACTTCGAAGCGATGGCGTGCAGCTCGCTCCACAAGCCCTTGGGCCCGATCCGCTTGGCGAGCACGTAGCCCAGCTCGACGTAGTTCTTCAGCCCCCAGTTCGGCAGCGCCGCGATGCCGCGCCGGCTCGCTACGAGTTGCACGATGGCGACCGTGAGCTCGGCGGTGCGTCGCTTCAGGCGGATGCCGGCCGGCTCGAGCACCTCGCGAATCAAGTCGATGCGCTCTTCCACCACGGGATAGGTGATGAGCGTTTCGCCCGCGAGGTCCTGCGGCTCGACATGGCGCCTGCCGCGCAGGTGATGCTCGATCGGCAGCACCAGCAGGATCTGGAAGCGGAACAGCGGCAGCACGCGCCACGCGCGTCCGCGCGGGACTGCAGAGCCGATGACGACTTCCGCCTGGCCGGTCTGCAGCAGCTTCAAGGGGTCGCTGTGAAAGCCCGCGACCAGGTCGACCTCCACTTCGGGCCAGCGGCGGCGGAACTCGTTCATCACCGGCAGCAGCCAATCGAAGCAGGTATGGCACTCCAGCGCGATGCGCAGCTCGCCGCCCGCGTGGTGCTTGAGGCGCTGGATATCGCGCTCCGCATCGCGCACCGCGGGCAGGAGCTCGCGCGCGAGCGACAGCAGACGCTGCCCGGCCGGCGTGAAGCGCAATCCCGTTGCGGTCCGCTCGAACAAGATGATGCCGTAGTGACGTTCCAGGGCGCGCACCTGGTGGGAGAGCGCGCTTTGCGTCAGATGCACCCGCTCGGCGGCGCCGGAAAGCTTCGCCGTATCGGCGATAGCGGCAAGCGATCTCAGGTGTCTGAGCTCGAGCACGCGCGAGGCTCCTATGAATCCGATTCAAGTCGGACTGAAAAACGATCGCTTGATTGTACCGTGCCGCGCTTCGATACTGGTTCTCCGACCAAGCCATCCAAAGGCGAGACTCATGGCACTCACGCATCTGCTCGGCTATCCGCGCATCGGCGCGCGGCGCGAGCTCAAGAGAGCCTGCGAGAGCTACTGGTCTTCGCGAATTTCCCTGGACGAGCTGCTGCAAGCGGGCGCGGCGATCCGCCGCGACAACTGGCGGCTGCAACGGGAGGCTGGCCTCGATCTGATCCCGTGCAACGATTTTTCGTTCTACGACCACGTGCTCGATCTGTCGCTGATGGTCGGCGCGATACCCGCGCGCTACCGGCCGCTGCTCGAAGCGCCCGGCCTGGAGCTCCATTTCGCCATGGCGCGCGGCTGTCAACGCGACGGCCTCGACCTCATCGCCATGGAGATGACGAAGTGGCTGGACACGAACTACCCCTACCTCGTGCCGGAGTGCACCAGAAT
>JBOIEI010000902.1:0-2374 GCA_050741055.1 Burkholderiales bacterium
GGGTGTTGCGCGTGCAGACGGCAGCGACCAGGCTTTGTGGTGCTTCAGATAGCGCTCGGCCCGGTCCACCAGCGCGATCATCCGCTCGTACGACTCGCGGGCCGAGTCGGCGAACGAAAACACGCCATGGTTCATGAGGATCATGCCGATCGTGTGCGTTTTGCGCTGGCGAGGGAATTCGCGTGCGCACAGGCGCGCAAGATCGAATCCCGGCATGACATAGGGAACGATGACTGTATCGTCGCCGAAGATCTCGGCGACACGCGCGGCGCCATCTTGTGTATTGGTGATCGCCAGCACCGCGTCGGCGTGCGTATGATCGACGTAGGGAAACGGCAGGATGGCATGCAGGATTGCTTCCACCGAAGGCGACGGCGCGGATGCGCGCAGCCGCTGGGTGTTGAGCGCGTTCATCATCTCGGCATCCGACAGCCGCTCCAGTGTCGACAGCCGAACCAGAGGCTCGAGCCGCACCGGCGCGAATCCGGGCTCGTCGATCGTCTCCAGATCCCAGCCGCTGCCTTTGACGAACAGCACCTCCTCGTCCTCGCCCATGATGCTGCGCTGCGCGAGCTTGACCGAGGTGTTGCCGCCGCCATGAAGGACGAGACTCTTGTCGCGGCCGAGCAGGCGCGAAGTGTAGACCCGCAAGCCAAGCGGTGTGCGGTAGTGCGAAGCTTCGCTGTCCGACCAGAGGGATTTCATTCGCGGCCTTTTGCGCGGCGAGGTTCGGACTCAGGACATTGCTTGCGGCTCATTATAATGAGCCACCGTGCCGACCGAGCCACGATACACGATCCGCGAAGTGTCCTGGGCGCAGGACGGCCCTCGGCTGCGCGCGGTACGCTACGAGGTGTTCGTGCGCGAGCAGGGCGTGCCCGAGCCGCTGGAGTGGGACGGCCTGGATCCGGCTTGCCGCCACGCGGTGGCCGAAACCGCAGCCGGCGAAGCGATCGGCACGGGTAGGCTGCTCCCCGACGGGCATATCGGCCGCATGGCGGTGGCGAAATCCTGGCGCCGCGACGGCGTGGGCAGCGCGCTGCTCGAGCGGCTGGTCGCGATGGCCCGTGCGCGCGGCGATCGCCTCGTCGTGCTGCACGCGCAATCGTACGCGGTCGCCTTCTACCGTCGCGCCGGATTCGAAGCGATCGGCGCAGAGTTCATGGAAGCCGGCATTGCGCACGTCGAAATGCGCAAGCGCCTGCCCTGATGAGCGTCGGCGCGGCCCAAGGCGCTTATGCCGAGTGGCGCAACCCGGCGGATGCGGGCAGGTGACCGGAGTCCAGCCGGAAATCGAGCTCACTCGATCCAAGCGGCGCGCCGAAAGGACCGAAGCGCCGCTCGCGGATCGTTACTTCGCCTTGCGCATTCACCACGATCACGGTCGAGGCGCGCGTGCCGTAGTGTTCGGCTTCGATGAAGGGTGCGGAAAGGGCGCGCTCGCGATCGGGGCCGATGCCGGTATCGGGCAGATCGGCGTCCGCCGGCCGCGTCGCGTCGCGCAGCCGCTGCAGCAGCGCCTCGGTGATCGCGCCCGATGATTCGAGCGGCAGGTTCTGCAGATACTTTCTGCCCAGCGCGACCTTCGGCCACGGCGTGTTGAGCAAATGGTTCGACACCCCGTGCACGCCCGGATCGATGCGGCGTGCGCCGCCGTCGCAATTCGACAAGTAGTGGAGCGCGCCGAGGTCGCCCACCAGCAGGTTGAAGCCGTTGTACGCGTGCGCGCTCGGTTCGATGCGCGCAAGATACTGCGCCGGTGTCATCGCGCCGAGGAGGTAGTCCGACACCAGCCGGCCACGCGAAGGCGCATCGCCGCGATAACTGCCCGGCTGACGGAAGTTGGTCAACGCAGCCCAGCGGCCTGCGCGCGTGATGCCGAGCCAGGTGCCGCCGGCTTCCAGATCACGGCCGCCGGCGATCTGCGGCGCATCGGGCCAGAAACCCAGTTCAGCGCTGCGCCGTTCGTAGCGTTCGTCGCGATTGGCCGCGATGACGAGCGGATAACCGCGATGGTGCTGGAGCGAAAAAAGGATCAGGCACATGGCTCAACGCGCGCCAGGTAGTGCATAGGGCAGGTTGAGCCGCTGCAGCTCAGGGCCGTCGACCCGGCCGAGCCGCAGCTCGCTATTTTCGGCCAGGTCGAGGTGCACGCAGGCCAATGCGTCGAAACCGCCCCCAGGGGCCGCAGCCGCAGCGAGCACAGTTCCGATCGGCTGATCGGGCGAGCGTACGGCATGAACCGATTGCGCCGCCACAAGTGGTTCCTGGCTCTGTGCATGCAGCAGCAGCGTGCGCCGCTTGGTTTCGCCGCGGTACTGTGTGCGGGCAACGATTTCCTGCCCGGGATAGCAGCCCTTGGTGAAGCTCACGC
>JBOIEI010000903.1:0-3705 GCA_050741055.1 Burkholderiales bacterium
GGCTCACGAACATGCGCGACACCGGCACGCCGTTGTCCAGCACGATCAGCTCGTCGGCCTGCGCCGCGGTGTCGAGTCCGATGAGAATGCGGCCGATGTCCGGGTCGACGACGATTTCTCCGCCCGCGAGCGGCCGGCGCAGCCCCGTTTCCCAGGCGCACAGGTTGTCGCCGCGGAATCGCCAGCGCCATTCGGTCTGCGGCGCCGGCGGCACCAGCAGCGGTTCGAGCGTTTGCGGCATGAACAGCGTCAGCCCGACGTCGCCGAGATCGAAGCCGGCGGCGGGTGTTGCGGTCGGATCGTAGAAGTCGACGGCGACGTAGGCTTCCGGATGACCTGCGGGTGTATCGCTCGTAAGCCGTGCATCGAGCATCGGCCCGGGGACGGCGTCCGGCTCGGTCAGCGGCGATATGGCGCCACCCGAGGTGCCAGCGCGTAGAAATCCGGGGCGGCCGGTATTGAACAGGTGCAGCGGAATGTCGAGCGGATTGAGGTCGAAGCGCAGCGCGAACTGCGCCAGGCCGGCTGCCTGCGCACCGAGATCGATGGCGCCCTTGGCGAGTGGCAGCACACGCGGCAGACGATAGGCCGCGAGCCGCCAGAGGAAGATCGCGAGATTCGGCAGGTTGATGTGCCGCACGTCGTCCAGCGCCGGTTTCACGTCCGCCGTGTAGGCGAACGTATCGAACGGCGTGCCGAGGAGCGCGAGCGCGGCCGGGTCGCGGATCGGCGCCGTGCCGCCGCGCGGGATGTCGAATCGCGTCAGTGAAGCATTCGCATAAGGCGGCTCTCCGCCGGCATCCGGGCGCTGATGGTTCAGGTGCTGGGTCCAGCCCAGGTTTTCGCGCAGCTCCACGCTGCGGCAGGTCCAGCCGGTCAGGTTGACGGCCAGGCGCTCGATGGCGCCCAGCGTGCCCTTGCGCCGGCGCAGCGCGATGGTGTCGGCGACGTCGGCGCGCAACGTGCGGGGATCGCCTTTGAGGTGCGTGGTGCCGAGCAGATCCGCGAGGTAGGGAATGACCCAGTCGTCGCAGGTGTCGATGAAGTGGTCTTCGTAGAGCTGGTCGATGTTCTGATGCAGGGCCGAGAACGTGCTTTCGATCGCGGCCAGATAGGCGCGCAATTGATTCGCCGGCGTCTGCTCGGCGTCGCGCGTGCGGTAGATCTCGGGCAGGCGCTCGAACAGCGGGACCGCGTGCCGGGCGTTCATGCGCATTCTCCTGCGGACGGCTCGGCCAGCGCGGTCAGGGTGAGATGCTGCGCAGCGAGTTGCAGCAGCTCGTGCGCGCTACAGGGGAGAACGAGCGCGGCCGATCGAGGTGCGGCCGACAGCACGAGCGTCGCCGGATCGACCACACCCGAACCGAAGCGGCCCAGCGCAGTGACCTTGCACCAGAGCACGCCGGCCACGTTCTGCAGGCGGCCCTCGATGCGGCTCGCATACTCCCGATCGCCGAGGCGGCGCGCGCGCAGGCCGAACAAGCCGCTGCGCTCGGTAACCGGATCCTCCGCTAGCCCGAGCGCGGCGCGCAGATCGCGCTCGACGTCTTCCTGCCGATAGCTCGGGTCGCGAGCGTAGGCGAGATCGAGGAACACGTAACGCAATAGCGCCTGCTGAACCACCAGAGGAAAACGGTCGGGACCCCGGCAGCGCTGTGCATGGGCGAGCGTGGCGCGCACTTCGGCGAACTCCGCTTCGCGTCCGGCTTCCAGCAGCACGCGCAGGATGACGGCGGGTACGCCGGCGTGCAGATCCCATGCGGCGGCAGCAGTCACCACGCCGGGAACGCCGAGCGTCTCGGTTTCGTAGTCGCGGATGCTGACCAGGCGCCCCAGGCTCTGCACCTTGCCGGGCGCCGCCTCGCGCGCCTTCTCGCCGTCCTCGGGCTGGGCGCCGCCGGACACGATGCCGGCGAGCGAGACCTTGTCGAACCCGGGTGGGCGTTGCGCGGCTGTGGGTGTCGTATCGGGCTTGACCGCACCATGCGCACCGACCCCGCTGCGATAGACGGCCACTACGTTCTTGATCCCCGACGGCAGGCGCGCCCCGGTTTCGCCGTCGCCGAACTGCACGAAGCTGCGTCCCTCGGCGTCCTCGCGCACGATGTAGATCGTTTCCTCGGCGCCATGACCGTAGAAGGCATCGACCCGCGTCCAGAGCCGGCCGCCGACCCAGATCTCGAGCTCGGGTGTGTGCGGCGGCACGGCACCCGCCGACAGGAAATACGTGAGCGGTGACTTGGGCAGCGGAAACGTCTGCCACATCTGCCGGCTGTCGCCGTTGCCGAGCGTCGCCTCGCGCTCGGCCTTGCCTTGCGAGGCATCGACGAGGTTGCCGAATGCGGTCACCGTCGGCGTGGCCTCGTCGAAGTCGGCGCGCACGAACGGCGCCGGCGAGCGATCGAAGCTCAATGGCCACGTTTTTGCTGCATCGGGGGCGAGCGGCACGAAATCGGTGGCGGCGTTGGTGCAGGTCAGCTCCACGCTGCGGCCGTCGTCGTGCAAGAGGTAGAGCGTCCGGTTCGCCAGCGCCTGCGCTTGCCGCGCGCTGCCGAAGAAGTACAGCGCGTTCGTGCCGTTGGCGAACGCGCCGCCGGGCGGATTCGAAACCGGCTTTAGTGCGAGCGGCGGACTGGTGACTTCGTGGATGCGGTAGTCGCGCACGTCGCTTTCGGGCGATCCCGCCATGGCGTGCTTCACCAGCGGCGCATCGAGCGTGAGCAACGTGCTCGGCGCGTTGAGGTTGCCGAAGCCCAACGTGCGCGCTTCGATCGCAGTCACGGTGCGAACGAGGCTCACGGCGACCGGCGTTTGGGCGTCGCTCTTGAAGATCCTCGTCTGCACGATGAGCCGCATGCCGGGCTGCAAATCCGTGACCTCGGTATCCAGCGGCAGCAGCTCGCCTGGCAGGTCGATCGACGCGCTGGTGTTGCTGCATTCGTGGTTGGCGTAGACGTGGCGCTCGAACCCCGTATCCGACTCGCGCGCGCCCGTGATCGTGCTGCCGCTCAATACGTTGGTGACCGTCTTGGGCGGCGCGTTGTGGCCGAGATGACGAAAGGTGCGATTGATGCGGTAGGCCGCGACCGGCTGATTCCATGCTTCACGCAGCGGCGTGTCGATGTCGACCAGCGTGCGATCGAGCAGCTGCGTGATCTTCTTGACCTTCACCACCTGCGGCGCCTTCTGCGCGCTCAGCGTCGAGCCGCTGGTCGTCCACGAGGGCTCGTCGGGCTGCAGCAGCAGCCGGTCGCCGGGCTTCAACTCGAAGCCGGCCGCCGGGCTCGCCAGCTCGAAAGCCGTGGCGCCCGCGGCCAATGTGGGCGCATAGTGGCGAGCGCGATAGAGATGGAAGCGGCCGAGGTGCGGCCATGCGATGAGCTCGGCATCGGTCTGGAAGTCCGCCGGAACGTCCAACGCCTCGAGCTCGGCCTTGACCGCGCAGAAGGCGCCGCAGGTGGTGAAGATCAAGAAGATCACGCAGCTGCTCGATCGCACGCTGGTCGACATCGACACGCCGCTGCGCGAAGCATGGAATCAACCGGTCGCGGCTTACCGGATCAATCGCACCTTCCGCCATCTCGGCCACAATGCACCGCCCAAGACCGTCACCAACGTATTGAGCGGCAGCACGATCACCGGCGCGCGCGAGTCCGATACAGGGTTCGAACGCCACGTCTACGCGAACCACGAGTGCAGCAATAC
>JBOIEI010000904.1:0-3755 GCA_050741055.1 Burkholderiales bacterium
TTCAGGAAGTTAAGGGATTTCTGATGGAGCCAGTGAAGCATTGCCGTCGTCTCGAGCACGGCGCGAGTCTGAATGAACGCCGGCACCAGACGCCGTGCCTCGAACAGTTCAACGGCAACATCAGAGAGATCGCTTAGACGATGCATCAGCACTTCGCGAAACGAGGCAGCTTTGTAAGGGATCTTCGACCGGAGCGTGTAAGAGCCGGCATAGAGCTCGAGGGGCAGCGACCCGCGGATGTTCAAAGCTAGTTGCTTAGCAAGCTGAAGGCGTTGGGGGTCGCTGAGCGTCCGTACGTCTATCGGTTCCATCGGGGTCTAACGATCGCGCTAACCGGTGCGAAACCAGCAAGCGAAGCGCCGCTGGTGAAGCGTCCGGTTCAGCGCGCGGTTAGGCCCCAGACGGCAGATTGCGTATTCCGCTGAAGATGACCGGTGTTTCTGATTGATGGTGACCGGCGATTGCGATCGAACGTGACCGCTGATTCCGATGGAACATGACCGGTGCGAAGCGTGGGTCAGCGCTGTGAGGTTTATTTACACGACTCGGTCATGTTCAGT
This sequence comes from Burkholderiales bacterium, assembly GCA_050741055.1. GTDB lineage: Bacteria > Pseudomonadota > Gammaproteobacteria > Burkholderiales > WYBJ01 > WYBJ01. Next base: position 561 of record JBOIEI010000904.1, read on the forward strand.
CAATTTTCTTGCGTGATGAAGCGGGCTTGTCCTCTTCGGCATCGGTGCTCTTTCGCATCGACTCACGTGCCTTGAGATGAAGTTTGTGTGCGCTGTGGACCAGCCGATCGAGGATGGCGTCGGCGAGGGTCGGATCGCCGATGTAGGCATGCCAGTCGTCGACCGGGAGTTGGCTGGTGATGAGCGTTGAGCGGTTGCCGACGCGATCGTCGAGGATTTCCAGGAGATCGGAACGCTCACGTGCCCCGATTGGGGCGATCGCGAAGTCATCGATCACGAGCAGATTGACCTTGGCGATGGCGGCAAGGCGCTTGCGGAAGCTGCCGTCGGCGTGGCAGACGCTGAGCTCATCGAAGAGCCGCGGCGCGCGTAGGTAAAGCGCCGAGAGGCCCTGACGACACGCTTGCTGCGCAAACGCGCACGCAAGCCACGTCTTGCCCGCGCCGGTGGCGCCGTGAATCAATAGGTTCTGTGCCGAGCGGATCCAGTCGCAGGTGCCGAGGCTCACGAGTTGGCTGCGATCGAGGCCGCGCCGTGCGCGGTAATCGATATCCTCCACGCAGGCGTTGCGCTGCTTGAGCTGCGCGAGCTGCAGCAAGCGCTTAAGGCGCTGGTTGTCGCGGTAGAGCGCTTCGCGATCAAGGAGCAGCCCGAGGCGCTCCTCGAAGGCGAGACTTGCCGCCGCGCTCTGGGTGAGCTGCTCGGCAAGCGCTGCGGCCAAGCCGTAGAGCTTAAGCCGGTTCAGTGTATCGAGAAGGGTTTGGATAAGCATGATTCGAGGTCTCCTGGTGAGGTCGTGCTGGGGGTGGAACGGAAGTAATCCGCCCCGCGCACATTGCTGTGCTGGGCCGGGGTCGTACACGGGGTCTTCTCGGTGGCGGGGAACAGATCGGGATGCTGATCTAGCTTCGCCTCGAGGATGGACTTGATGCTCTTTCGCTTCGGCGAACCGATGGCGAGCGCCCGGGCGCAGGCGGCTTCAAGGCGTGAGGCGCCATAGTGCTTGACGAGGTTCAAGAGCCCCAGGCAGGCGCGGTAGCCCTGCTCGGGGTGTGGGCGGTTCTCGAGTTGCCACTTGACGACATCGCGGGTGGCCGGGCCGATCGATAACGCCCAGTTCAGGAACCGCCCCGGGGTCCATTGCATATGCTTGCGGTGCGATTCGGGCATGTGCTCGGGCAGGGTGACGTAGTCGCCGCGCCGGGCGGCGCGCCGGTGCGAGGCGACACGCTTGCCCTTGAAGAAGCATTCGACGATGCGCGCCGTGACGCGCAACTCCACCGTGCGCTTCACCAGGCTATGCGGGACGCTGTAGTAGCGCTCGTCGCACTCGACGTGATAGTCGACGTTCACGAGCGCCTTCTTCCACTCGGCGAATTCGTATCGGGTCTCGGGCAGTGGCCGCATGGCGGGACGATCGATCGTCTCGAAGGCGCTGCGCCGGCAGCCGTCGAGTTTCTTGAAGGGGCGGTTGTTCAGATCGACGAGCAACTCGCGAATCGCCGCATTGAGCTCCTCTAACGAGAAGAACTGCCGGTTGCGAAGCCGGGCAAGGATCCAGCGCTCGACCAGGAGCACGCTCAGCTCCGCGGCGGCCTTGTCCTTGGGTTTATAGGGCCGTGCGGGCAAGATCGCCGTGCCGTAATGACGCGCAAGGTCCTCGTAGGTCGAGGTGCACTCGGGCTCGTAGCGACACGCGTGCTTGATGGCTGACTTCAGGTTATCTGGGACGAGCAGAGCGGCGACCGCCCCCATGTACTCGAAGCAGCGCACGTGCGAGGCGATCCAGTCGGGCAGCTGCTGGGTCAGGCTCGCCTCGGCGTAGGCGTAGGAGGAGGCGCCGAGCACGGCGACGAAGATCTGCGCCCGGTGGATCTCGCCCGTGGCCGCATCGATGATCGCTACGCTCTGCCCTGCGTAATCGATAAAGAGCTTGTCGCCCGCACGGTGAACCTGGCGCATCGAGCGCTTCAGACTCGCCGCGAAGCGGTGATAGAGCAGACAGAACTGGCTGTAGCCGTACGCCTGCCCCGCGTGAGCGGCGCCGTACTCCTCCCACAGCAGCATGAGCGTCACGCCCTTGCGCTTGAGCTCCTGGTGCAGGTGCGCCAGATCGGGCGCGGCGCGGCGCTCGACCAGCGGGGCCGCGCGCGGGAAGAGCAATGCCTCGAGCTGAGCATCATCCATGGGCTGCGGTAGCGGCCAGGTCAAACCCGCCGCCGTTGCCCGCTGCAGATAGCCCGTCACCGCCCCCTTCGAGATCCGCGTGGCGGCGGCAATGCGCTCGTGGCTTAACTGCGATTCAAATCGTAGGCGCAGAACTTCAAGGATCTTACGCATGGCTCTCCGTCGTGCAGGCATCCCGTTTCTCCAAAAAATCGGAGAAGGTAACCCGCTAAGTTGGAAACCCAGCGCAAACCCAAAGCCTCGATTCCGTTTCATCGTGACCGCCGATTCCGATCGCAGACCAAAATCGGTCAGCTTCAATCGGAATCGGCGGTCAGCTTGCTTCGGAATCCTCGGTCATGTTCAATCGGAATTCACGGTCACGTTGCTCCGGAATCGCCGGTCAGCTTCGATCGGAATCCGCGGTCATCTTGGACCGGAATATGCAGTTATGCTCTCTGCGTGGGATAAGGCCAGCGGGGAGGGGCTTCGCCCGTCCGACTTCCTTCGCGTGAAGCTACCGCTCCTGCAACAGTACCTAACTACAAACCCTCACCAATGGGATATGAGGGTGTATGGGGTGAGCGCTCAGGGCGGCGACTACGATGAGGTCAAGGCGGGTGCTCAGCCGACCAAGTCCGCCGAGGACCTGCGCGAGCTGGACCAACCGTCGACCCGAATCGACCTAACCGACGGCGTTTCCAGATCGAACGACTTGACCATCCCATTGGCTTGGCTCCTCGGTGACTGACGTGACCAAGCTTATAGTTCACCAAGCGCTACACGGCTACGCGGAGGGACACCGCGAACTTTCGATGTCGCTCCGACTGAAGCCGCGCGATGCTAAGACGGTTCTCGTGCTGAGCGACATCGCAAGTTCAGGATTGCGGATTGCGAGCGACGGATATCTGACCGGGTATCCCCTACCGGATTCCGGCTATTACGCTCTGGCGCGCACATGGTCTGCTACTGAGATCAAGCGACCTGGCGCCGTGTGGACTCACACGCTCTTGATTGAGTTCGCCGACT
>JBOIEI010000905.1:0-2973 GCA_050741055.1 Burkholderiales bacterium
GTTCACCGCAATACGCGCGCCCGCCTACCGCAACATCTCCAGCGTCGCATCGAGCGACGCCGGATCCGCTCCCAACAGGCGGATCTTGCCGCCGGTCGCGGCCGCCGCGGCGAGGTAGGTGCCGGTCTCGATGCGATCGGGCATCACGCGGTGCCCGGCGCCGCCGAGCGAGCGCACGCCCTGGATGCGGATTTTGTCGCCGCCGGCGCCTTCGATCTTCGCGCCCATCGCGATCAGGCAGCGCGCCAGGTCGACGACCTCGGGCTCGCGCGCCGCGTTCTCCAGCACGGTCGTGCCGTCGGCAAGCGTGGCGGCCATCATGAGATTCTCGGTGCCGGTAACCGTCACGAGGTCGAGCACGATGCGCGCGCCCTTCAGGCGCTTGGCGCGGGCGTGGACGTAGCCGTGCTCGATCTCGATCTGCGCACCCATCGCCTGCAGTCCCTTGATGTGCAGATCGACCGGCCGCAAGCCGATCGCGCACCCGCCCGGCAGGCTCACCCGGGCTTCGCCGCAGCGTGCAACCAGCGGCCCCAGCACCAGGATCGAGGCGCGCATCGTCTTCACCAGGTCGTAGGGCGCTACCGGGTTCGACAGTGCATGGCCGCTCAACTCGTAGACGCCCGGCGCCGACTGCCGCACCCACAGCCCCATCTGCGTGAGCAGCGCCGTGGTGGTCGCCACATCACGCAGCTTCGGCACGTTCTCCACACGCAGGGTGTCCTCGGTGAGGATGGCCGCGGTCAGAATCGGCAGCGCGGCGTTCTTGGCGCCGGAAATCGCCACGCGGCCCTCCAGCGGCCGGCCACCTTCGATGACGAGCTTGTCCACGATTCAGGCGAGCGCAGCCCGCATCACGACCCCTGCCATTGCTCGGGCGTGAGCGTCTGCATGGACAGCGCGTGAATCTCGGCTTTCATCCGCTCGCCGAGCGCCTGGTAGACGCGCTGGTGCTGCTGCACGCGATTCTTGCCGCGGAACTCGGCGCTGACGATCACGGCCTCGAAGTGATGACCGTCGCCACTGACCTCGACATGCTCGCACGGCATGCCTTGCTCGATGTACTGCTTGATCTCGTCGGGGGTGATCATGCGCACTCCGGGAAGCAGGGAATGGGTATACACGGTAATTCTCGCGGTCGCGGCTTCGCCGCCGGCACGGTCGATGTTACGCCGGATGCGAAGCCGGGATATCGATCGTCGGAATCAGCGCAGCGATGCCGTAGACCTCGGCGAGGCTGCGGATCGCTGCCGGAAGATTGGCATAGCGCAGCCCATAGCCGCGCGCCTTTGCCTCCCGGCGCCATTCGAGCAGCAGGCTCAGCGCGGCCGAATCGGCCTCGCCGACGCCGGAAAGATCGATCACGAGCCCGTCGCGATCGATCTCCTTCAAAACCGCTTCGCGCCACTCGAGCGCGTCGTTGAAAGTGATCGGCCCGCCAAGCACCAGGCGATCGTCTTTGCGTTCGATCATTTCGTGCCCGCGTCGCGCTGTTCGAGCCGCGTGTTCTGCGCAGCAAGGCTCTTGATGAGCCCGTCGATGCCGCTTCTGCTCACCTCCGCGCCAAACGAGGAACGGTAAGTCGTCACGATGCTGACACCTTCGATGCTCACGTCGAACACTTTCCAGCCCTGCGGCGTGCGTTCCATGCGGTAATCCATGGCGATGGGCCGACCGCCCGACTGATTGATCTGAGTACGCACGCTGACTTCGGTGTCGCCTGGCTTTGCCACGGACTGTTTCACCTCGATCGTCTGGTTGCTGTATTGCTCCAGCGCGGTGGAATAAGTGCGCACCAGCAGGGTGCGGAACTCCTTCACCAGTTGTTCGCGCTGACCCGGCGTCGCATCGCGCCACGGCCGGCCGACCGCAAGCATCGTCATGCGGGTGAAGTTGAAGTGCGGCAGCACCTTGGCATCGACCAGCTCGAGCAGCTTGCGCGGATTGGTCGTGAGCTCCTTGTCCTGGCGGATCTGGGCGACGATCTCGTCGGTCGTCCGGCGCACCAGGACGTCCGGAGCGACGTCCTGCGCCGACGCGCCGCCGACAAGCGTCAGCAGAACAAGGCACAACAGCGCATCGACCAAAATTTTCATGGAAACCTCGTGGATGAGCGGCTTGCCAGCGGCCGGATGAGCTATCGACGCGCGCAAAGCCGATACGTTCCGCTAGCGTGCCTCGCATCGATACATTTGCCGGTACATTTACTTCGCCCCGGCCGCGCTCTCGGAGCTCGCCTCGCTCTTGCCGGCGCCTTCGGCTGCCCGGCCGTAGATGAATTGCCCGATCAGCTTTTCCAGCACGACTGCCGACTGCGTGAGCGTGATCTTGTCCTCGTCTTTGAGCGTCGCGCTGTCCGCACCCGTTTCGAGCCCGACATACTGCTCGCCCAGAAGACCCGAGGTGAGAATCGCGGCCGCCGTGTCCTTCGAGAACGGATAGCGCTGCTCGACTTCCATCTGCACGCGCGCCTTGTACGACTGCGTGTCGAACGTGATCGCGGTGACGCGTCCCACCACCACGCCCGCGCTCTTGACCGGAGCACGCGATTTCAGTCCGCCGATATTGTCGAACTCGGCATACACCGTATAGGTCTCCGGCGCGCTGAAGGAGCCGAGATTGCCGACCTTCATCGCCAGTATGACCAGCGCGCCCAGACCCGCCATGACGAACAGACCCACCCAGAGATCCAGCGTTATGCGTTGCATCAAAGCCCCCGGAACATGAATGCGGTCATGATGAAATCCAGGCCGAGCACTGCGAGCGAGGATGTGACCACCGTGCGCGTCGTCGCGCCCGACACGCCCTCGGCAGTCGGCGGTGCGTCGTAACCTTCGAAGACTGCGATCCAGCTGATCGCGATGCCGAATACGATGCTCTTGATCACGCCGTTGATGACGTCCTCGCGCAGGTCCACCGCCGCCTGCATCTGCGACCAGAACGTGCCCTCGTCCACACCGATCTGCACCACGC
>JBOIEI010000906.1:0-4934 GCA_050741055.1 Burkholderiales bacterium
GTCTTCGCCCGGGTGGCCGGCGCATTCGAAGCCGTCGATGCTGACGATGTCCACCCCGTGACGCTCGGCAGAAAGCGCGTGCCGCACCGAGGTGCACTTGTGCACGATGGTGATGCCGTGCTGCTTGAGCTTTGGCGCGAAGTCCTTGGGATTGTTGCCCGCTGTCTCGACGATCTTGATGCCGCTTTCGACGATGGCGCGCATGTACTCGTCATAGGGCGGCGGCGTGATGGTCGGCAGGATGGTGAGGTTCACGCCGAACGGCTTGTCGGTCATCGTGCGGCAGCGGGCGATCTCCTTGCGCAGATCGTCCGGGGTGGGCTGGGTGAGCGCGGTCAGGATGCCCAGACCGCCCGCGTTGGAGACCGCGGAGGCGAGCTCGGCCGTGCCGACCCACTGCATGCCGCCCTGGATGATCGGGTATTCGATGCCGAGCAGCTCGGTAACTCTGGTTCGCATGATGACATCCCAAAAGGGGGCATGTTAAATCGAGCCTGGCGCCTTTTCATTTTTGTTGTAGAGGCGAACGGCCAGCTTGCCTGCATTCTCGCCTCGAAACAACATCCCGAGCCCGACCGGCGCCTGCTCCAGGCCGTCGAGGACGTGGAGGCGTTGCGTGAGGCTGCCTTCGCGCAGCCGCGCGGTCAGCCAGGCTCGCGCCTCGTCGTAGCGCGCGTGGTAGTTGAACACGAGGAAGCCCTGCATGCGGCCGTGGGCAGCGGCGAGCCGGCCGAGGTTGCGAATGCCATAGGGCTGCGAAGCCGTTGCCTGCGAGATGCGCCCGCACAGGACGATGCGGGCACCCGGGCGCAAATGCTCCAGCGCCGCATCCAGCGTAGGTCCGCCGACATTGTCGAAGTACAGATCGATGCCTTCCGGACACGCGCGGCCAATGGCAGCAGAAAGCTCTGCCTCGGCCTTGTAGTCGATCACGGCATGAGCCCGAAGATCGCTCGCGACGAAAGCGCACTTGTCCGTACCGCCCGCGATCCCGGTCACCCGGCAGCCTTCGATACGCGCGATCTGCACGGCGATCTGACCGACGCCGCCGGCCGCCGCGGAGACGAGCACCCGGTCGTTCGGCCGCAGCCCGCCGACATCGCGCAGGCCGAAATAGGCGGTCACGGCGCTCAATCCCAGCGGGCCGATCCAGTCTTCCACCGTACCGAGCGAGAGATCGAGCTTCTGCAGGTAGCGCGCGGCGATGGTCGGGTGCGTCTGCCAGCCGAGCCGTGCCTGCACGAAATCGCCGGCAGCGAGCCCATCGGCGCGGCTTTCGAGCACGCGCGCGATGCCGCCGCCGCGCATCACCTCGCCGAGCGGTATGCCTCGCTGGTAGCCCGTGCCCTCGCTCATCCACGAGCGCATCGCCGGATCGATCGAGAGATAGACTGTCTCCAGCAACGCTTCCCCGGACACAGGAGTACGGATGGGAATGGTATCGGCCGTGAAATTCGCCGCTCCGGGCACCCCGGCCGGACGTGTTGCGAGAAGCAGGCGTCGATTGCTCAGCGTCAGGGTGGGGTTCATCGGGGGTGCATCCAGGCCGGATCGCTGGGCAAACGGCGTTGGAACAGCAGCGCCCATGTGTTCCGGGCAATGGTTGCGAACGAAGAATTGCGCATCACAGCCGCAGCATATCAGTGCTCGGACACGCGGCGATCGGTCTTAGACTTCGACTGCGGATTGCCGGATCGAACGCGCGGTCGGGGTTTCCGATATACAGCGTCGCGCGTCCGGCCGTCTTCAACCGTCCGGGGTGTTTGACTTTGCACCGGAGTGTCCGCCGGGACGACACGATCCGCCGCCCGGCTCTCTTTCAGGGTGTGTGTTGTGCGAATTCTGTCTGTTTGTCTCCTTGTCGCCGCATTGAGCTGGGTAGCCAGCCCGGCGCACGCGAAGTTCATGTTCGGCAATGGCGAAGATGTCTGGACGGTGACCGAGGTTCAGCTCAAGGGACCGGCTGGCGAAAATCTCCACTTGGGCCGCAAGCTCGTCACCTGGAGCTTTTTGCTTCCAATGACGATCTCCGACGGTGGCTTCGTTTTGAAAATCGCCGGCGATCGTACGCGCTACTATCCGATGCCTGAGGGGCGGGAGTTGGAGCAGGCGCAACGCCGCGGATTGCTGCCCGATCCCTTGCCCGATTGGGAGCTCACCCCTTTCCAGCGAGTCTACGGACACTCGCTATGGGTCGCGCTTCTGCTCATTTTCGGCTGGCCGCTCGCGAAGCGCTTGTTGCGCAACCACGCTTGAGCTAGGCAACGTAGTCCTGCCTTCGAATCTAGGCGCGCTTGGCACGGGACACATTCCACATCGGCCGCCGCGCCCGGGGTCTCTCGCGGATACATATTGCGGCGAAGATTTGCGCTCTGGATTGCGAGCGTATATGTTGTATGCACGTGCCAGGTGGTCGAGGTCGATCGGGATGTGAGCCCTATCGCGGTCAGCCACGATCCGATCGCCTGGAATGAGGGCGTGACCGGAGGAGGTTCGATGAATCTCACGCTGAGCGAGGAGCAACGCGCCTGGCAGGCCAAAGCTCGCGAATTCGCACGGGAAGTGCTCGCGCCCGCGTCGCTCGCGCACGACCGCACTCCCGGCGGGCACGAACCGTTCAACTGGCACATCGTCCGCGAGGGCTCCAAGCTCGGCCTTCGCACCGCCGTGGTGACGAAGGAACGCGGCGGCCACGGCATCGACTTCGTCACGCAGGCGCTGGTGATCACGGAGCTGGCGAAGGGCGACAGCGCGATGGCCAAGACCTTCAGCCAATGCTGGAAGTGGAGCCACATGATGGCGGCGGTATGCACGCCGGATCAGCAGCAACGCTTTCTGACGGCATTCGTCGAGGACGACACCTACCTGCTGGGCCATGCGGGCACCGAGCCCAATGCCGGCTCCGATCACCGTCTTCCGCCCGACGACGATCCGCGCTGGGGCTGGAAGTTGAAGGCCGAGCCGCACGGCGACGAATGGATCCTGAATGGCGAGAAGTGCTTCATCGCCAACGGCGGCGTGGCGAAGCTCTACTTCGTCAGCACGCGCACCAACCCGCACGTGAGCCAGCGCGAAGGCAGCACGGAATTCCTCGTTCCCATCGATACGCCGGGGCTCCGCATCGGCACGATCTTCAACAAGAGCGGCTGGCGCTTCTACCAGAACGGCGAGCTGATCTTCGAGGATGCACGCGTGCCGCACGCGAACATCGTCGGCAAGGTGAACGGCGGCTTCGACCTGCGCACGGGAACCTCGGCGCCCTTCGGTGACCTGGAGCTCGGAGCCAATGCGCTCGGCATCTGCGACTGCGCCATCGAGCAGGCAACGCGAGAGGCGCGCACGCGCTGGCCCGGATCGGCGTACTTCAAGGACAACCAGGCGATCCAGTTGAAGCTCTCGGAGATGCACATGCTGGCCGAGGCGTTGCGCTCGTTCGTCCTGCGGGTTGCGATGGAGGCGGACGACAAGAGTGCGCATCATGGCTCGATCAACCACCTGTTGCTGCAGAACTTCGCTGCCGAGGCGGTGCAGCGGGTGACCGCGCTCAATCTCGATATCCACGGCGGCGCGGGCGCGATGGAGATGGATGCGGCCGCCGACAAGCTCGCCCGCGATGCCGTCATCTGGACGCATCTTGCGGGCGACTCGGTGCAGCGCATGAAATCGGTGCGGCGGCTGAAGTGGAATTGAAGTGCCGACCGTCATAGCAAGCTGCACTGAAGGATTGCCGCCATGTACGACCTGCGACTGACGCCCGAGCAGGTCGAGATCCGCGACACCGTACGCGACTTCGTCGAGCACGAAGTGAAACCCGTAGTGCTCAACGCCGATCGGCTGCAGGCGCTGGAGCATCCGTTGCCGCTCGAGCTGGTGCGCAAGGCATCCGCGCTCGGCTTGCGCTCATTGCGGCTTCCGGAAGAGGCGGGAGGCGCCGGGGCCGATGCGCTCACCTGCTGCATCGTGCTCGAAGAGTTGGCCGCGGGCGATGCGCACATCGCGGCGACGCTCGCCGAAACGGCCCGTTTGGCGGGCGAGCTTTTCGAGCGTGCAATGACGCCCCGGCAACGCGATCGCTATCTGCCGCGCTTTCTCGGCGACGAGGACTTCCATCTTGCCTGTGCCGGTCGCCGCGTCGATGCCGACGTGGGTTGGGGCTATCACCGGCCGGCATCCATCGAACCGGACGTAGACTTTACCGCCACGCGAGAGGCGAATGGCGATTGGCGCATCGATGGGGCGACTCGCTTCGTCGCCAATGCGCCGCTGGCAAAGCTGTTGGTCGTGGAAGCTGCGGTCGTGGGTGAAGCGGGCCAAACGATCTGGCTACTCGTCCCACGAGACGCAGCCGGGCTTGATATCAAGGAGGCACCGGCGCGCGGAGAAGACAACGGCGCGCCCAAGCTCGCTTGGTATCACGGCGCGCGCGGTCATTTGGATCTCGCGGATAGCCGCGTTCCGGCGGATCACGTGCTCGAACCGCAATCCGGAGCGCGGCTGCGCGCGGCCTCGCAAAGCGACGGCCGCGGCGCGCCGCTCACGCAGGCGATCAACCTTGGCGTGGGCCGCGCGGCGTGCGAAGCCGCGTTGGCGTATGCCAAGCTGCGCGTGCAGGGCGGACGGCCGATCATCGAGCATCAGGCGATCGGAACCATCCTTGCGGAAGTTGCCGTTCGTCTCAACGTCGCACGCAGCATCGTCTGGCAATCGGCTTGGGCCGCCGATCATCCGGAAGCCTATGCCGATCGCAGCCTGCCCGAAATGCCGCTGGAAACGATCGCCAGGGTCTACACCGCGCAAGCGGTGCACGAAGCCGTCGAGCTTGCCGCCGAATGCTTCGGCGCCATGGGCGTCATGCGCGACATGCCGCTGCACAAGTACCTGCACGACGCGCGCATCTTCCTGCAATCGGGATCGAGCAACACGGTGGGCGAATT
>JBOIEI010000907.1:0-5017 GCA_050741055.1 Burkholderiales bacterium
GACCATAGACGTTGGCGGCGAATTGCTGGACGCGCGCATGCAGCGTTTCCCGGCCGGCGGCGCGCGGGATGGTCTGAATGATGCCGGCGCCGGGCGCAGCTTCCATCATGCCGACCAGCCGTGTCAGGCACTCGCCGGTCATGACGCTGTCCGCATCGAGCACCACCATGTAGCGGTAATTGCTTCCCCAGCGGCGGCAGAAATCGGCAACGTTGCCGCTCTTGCGCTTGATGCGGTGCCGCCGCCAGCGATAGAAAACGCGGCCGAAACCGTTCACCGCCCGGCACAGATCGAGCCACGCCGCTTGCTCGGCGACGCGCTTGTCGGGATCTGCGCTGTCACTCAGAACGAAGAAGTCGAAGTGCTGCGACTGGCCGCTGCGCTCTAGCGATTCGTAGGTTGCACGCAGTCCCGCAAACACGCGCGGCACGTCTTCGTTGCAGATTGGCATGATCACCGCAGTACGCGCGGACGGATCGATCGGCTTGGCCGCCCTCGCCTTGGCCGAAATGGCATAGCGATCCTTGCCGGTGAGCAGCAGAAAGAAGCCGGCGAGCGCCGTCCAGAAGCCGGCGCTGACCCAGCCGAACAGGAGCGCGAACAGGATGAGGATCGCGATCTCCAACGGCTGCCTGCCCTGATAGGGTAGCACCGTGGTCATGAAGTCGGTGGCGATCCAGGTTTGACCGATGGTCAGGAGCAGCAGGCCCATGCGGCGCATGCCGCCGTCGCGGTGCAAGCGCGGATCCTGGGCGGGCGGAGCGGCTTCATCGGCAGCTTTCTGCGCGGGCCGGACACGCAACGCGCGCCGCATCAGGCTCTGCGGCCACGAGCTCGGCGCGATCGAAGTGCGCTGCAGCGGCGGCGTGGTCGGAATGTGCGCCGGCTCGTCGGCGGACGGATCGAGTTGCTGCGTAACGCCGAGCGAAATTTCGCCGGCATGCCGCGCGTGCGTGCTCTCTAACGAGGACGGTGCGAGATCTTGCATCGGATTCCTTGACGCGCCCCTTCGATCCAGCTACTCGGGAGGGACGATATAGCTCCACAATTCCGACAACGGTGTACCGGCAGCGTTCAGTTGTCCGCGCAATTCGACCGCACGTTTCTCATCGATTGCGCGCACTCGCACGGTCGCACGCCAACCCCCGCTCGCTTCGTGCCGACGCAGCGTGCGCTCGACGATGTCGGCGTTGTCGCCTCCCGACACCTGCCATTGCACGGCAACCTCAGGTAGCTTCGCGGCCGGGTCCGGTGCAAAGTCGATGACGAACAGCGTGCTCTTGTCCGTCGCCGTCTTGTCCTTGCGCTCGACCGGGGCCGATTGCAACCGGCGCGTTTGCACGACGCGCACCGCAGGCATCGGCAAATTCGGTTCCCGTCCCCAGGTCAGCTCGTACTCCAGGTCCAGCGGCCGCTTCGGCGCCGGCTGCTTGGCGGGAATCCAGTAGGCGACGATGTTGTCGTTGGTTTCGTCGGGGCTGGGAATCTGCACCAGCTCGACGCGACCGGCGCCCCACTTCCCCTTCGGTTCCACCCAGGCGCCAGGGCGTAGGTCGTAGCGCGCATCCAGGTCCTCGTAGGCGCGAAAGTCGCGGTCGCGCTGCAGCAGGCCGAACCCGAGCGGATCGGTGAGCGCGTACGACGTGATGAGGAGCCGGCGCGGATTCTGCAACGGGCGCCAAATCCATTCGCCGCTGGAAGAGCGGATGGAAAGCCCGTCGGAGTCGTGTACCTCCGGGCGCAGCGTGGGGCCAGGCGCCGGTTGGTTCTCGCCGTAGAAAAACATGCTGGTGAGCGGCGCGATGCCGAGCTTGGCCATGTTCTCGCGCAGATAGATCCGCGCCCGCACCTCCATGCGAGTCGGTGCGCCGGGCCGCAGGACGAAGCGGAAAGCGCCGGTCACGCGGCGCGAATCGAGCAGCGCGAAGATGATCAGCGCGCGATCGTCGGGCGACGGCCGATTGATCCAGAACTCCACGAAGCGCGGAAACTCCTCCCCCGAAGCTTCCCCGGTATCGATTGCCAGGCCGCGCGCCGACAAGCCGTAGCGGAGCCCCTGCGCCACCGTTCGAAAGTAGCTCGCGCCGAGGAACACCATGACTTCGTCCTTGCGGGCGCGGTCGTTCAAGGGGTAGTGCACGCGAAAGCCGGCAAAGCCGAGCTCGCCCGCTTTGAGCTGCGGCAGCTTCAAGGGCCCATAGTCGAACTGGTCGGGGTTGAAGTCGAGCCGGCGCGTGCCGTCGGAGGACAATTCGTGCACCGTGACCGGCTCGTTGAACGCCGTGCCCAGGTGCACGAAGCTGACTTCGAACGGAATGTGGGCCCGATGCCAGAGGTTGCGCTCAGGCTTGTAGCGAATCTGCTGGAACTGGGCGAAGGTCAGCTTGCGCAGCTCGTCCGGAATCGTCGCGGTGCGCGGCCGGTAAGGTCGACCGGCAAGCTCGCCCGCGATCTGGATCACGTCACCGAAGTCGAAAGCCTTCGCGGGCCAGGCAACGACGGCCGCCGTGACTGCAAAAACAAAGGCAGTCCAACGGGAAAAAAGGCGGGAAAGGCGTGAACGCGCGGTTCCGATGCGGTGCTCCCTCGGGATGGGTCTAGCAGGGCGAACGCGACCCGCTTCGGAGCGTGCGTGCGTCGCGCAGCGCGCGGTTGCACGCACCGTGCCTGGGAGTGCGGAAATTCTTGCGGTAATTGCTACGGCGTGACTGCGGTACCAGCCTGCACGGTCGCGCTCGGCGTTGCCGGCAAACCGACGGCTCCGTGCATGTGCAATGGCGAACGGCGCTTCCGGCGCTTGCTCATGGCTCATCCTTGCGTCGAAGGCTGCGCGAGCGCGCGCACCCGGGCACCGGCTTGACCGGCCATACCAGCGGCGGGCCCGATCGGGAGCAGGGCCTGTGCACGGTAGGCGGCTTCGCGCCGTTCGGCCGGCGCGGCGGCGTAGCGGGTGGTGCGCTGCTCGGGCGCGCGCCCGATCGAGCGGATCAACGTATCCATTTGTTCGGGCGAGAATTCCTGGCCGTGCTGGGTGCCGGCGGCGCGCGAGATACTCTCGTTCATCAAGGTGCCGCCCAGATCGTTAGCGCCCGCCGCGAGGCAGGCCGCCGCCCCGGTTGCGCCCATCTTCACCCACGACACCTGAATATTGCGGATGAGCGGGTTGAGCACCAGGCGCGCAACTGCGTGCATGAGCACGGCTTCCCGGTAGGTGGGACCGGGGCGCGCGCGGCCCTTGCGATAAATGGGTGCTTCCATGGCGACGAAGGGCAGCGGCACGAACTCGCTGATGCCGCCCGTGCGACTCTGCAGGTCGCGCAGATGCAGGAGGTGGCGGGCCCAGTGGATCGGCCGGTCGACATGGCCGAACATGATGGTCGACGTGGTCGGCAAAGCGCAGCCATGCGCGGCCTCGACCACTTCCAGCCACTGGCGCGTGTCGAGCTTGTCGGGGCACAACACCGCGCGCACCTCGTCATCGAGGATCTCGGCCGCGGTGCCGGGCAGGGAGCCGAGCCCGGCGTCGCGCAGGCGGTTCAGGTAGGCGGCGAGCCCGAGCCCCAGGGTGGCTGCGCCGTGCGCGATCTCGAGTGGAGAGAAGGCGTGCACGTGCATGGCGGGTACGGCGCGCTTGACCGTATCGAGCAATGCCAGGTAGGTATCTCCGCTGTAGCTCGGATGAATCCCGCCTTGCATGCAGACCTCGGTAGCGCCGCGCTCCCAGGCTTCGCGCGCACGGCGTTCGATCTCGGCGAGCGGCAAGTCGTACGCCGGGCCGCGCAGTCCGCGCGCAGGCGTGCCCTTGGAAAACGCGCAGAAGTTGCACCGGTACTGGCAGACGTTGGTGTAGTTGATGTTGCGATTGACCACGTAGGTGACGGTATCGCCGACGGCTGCCCGACGCAGCGCATCGGCGGCGTTGCACACGCGCTCGAATTCCTCGTCGCGCACCGCGAACAAGCGCACGATGGCATTTGCATCCAGGCGCTCGCCCGCGCTGGCCTGGTCCAGAATGCGCCCGATGCCCTCGGCGTCGCCCGATCGCGAAAGAGCGCGCGCAGGGCTCGGCGGAGGTACCGACGCGATGCCGGGCTGCCACGGGTCGGTGCGGGCGTAGCCCTCGCTGTCGAGCAGCTGCAGCACCTCGCGCGTGAGGCCGGCGTCGAGCCAGCGCTGCGGCGCGCAGGCGTATTCGGGATAGATGGCGAGCCGCTCCACGAGCACCGAGCCTTCCGCGGCGCAGGTGCGGGCGAGCGCCTCGATCGCAGGCCAGGGCGCCTCGGGATTGACGTGATCGATCGTGACCGGCGAGATGCCGCCGAAATCGTTGCTGCCGGCCGCGATCAGCGACGCATGGGCGTTTGCGGACAGGTTCGGCGGCGCCTGGATGTTCATGTCGGGCCCGAGCAGCAGGCGCGCGACCGCGATGGTCCAGAGCAGCTCATCGAGCTCGGGCTCGCGGGCGCTGGCCATGCGCGTGCCGCGCTTCGCGCGGAAGTTCTGCACGATCACTTCCTGGATGTGACCGTAGCGGCCGTGCAAGGCGGCGATCGCCTGCAGCGCCTCGATGCGCTCGGCGCGCGTCTCGCCGATGCCGATCAGGATGCCGGTCGTGGTCGGGACCGCGGCCTCGCCGGCTGCGCGCAATGCTTCAAGCCGTGCCTGCGGCGCCTTGTCCGGCGAGCCGTGATGCGGCCCGCCCGGCGCGCACAACCGTTCGGACGCCGACTCCAGCATGAGGCCCTGCGACACCGACACGCGGCGCAGGCGCGCGATGTCTTCGGCGCTCAGCACCCCGGCGTTGACGTGCGGCAGAAGCCCGGTTTCACGCAGGACGCGCTCGCACATGGCCTCCAGGTAGCGGGCGGTCGACTCGTATCCCAATTGCGCCAACTCGCGCCGAGCCGCCCCATAGCGCAGCTCGGGCTTGTCGCCCAAGGTGAACAGCGCTTCCTTGCATCCGGCCTGCGCGCCGGCGCGCGCGATGGCGATCACTTCCTCGGGCGTCAGGTAGGCG
>JBOIEI010000908.1:0-1686 GCA_050741055.1 Burkholderiales bacterium
TGGCAAGCGCGATGAACTCTTGCACGTTCTTGGCCGGCAGCGAGGGATGGATCACGAGTATGTACGGAATGTTCGCCACCATCACGACCGGCGTGAGGTCCTTCTGACTGCTGTAGTTCAGCTTGAACACGTTGGGGGCGATCGCTTGCGGACCGTTGGTCCCCACCAGCAGCGTATAGCCGTCGGGCGACGCCTTGGAAACGTACTCGGAGCCGACATTGCCGCCCATGCCGGGACGGTTTTCCACGATGACCTGCTCGCCCAGCAAGGGGCTCAACTTCTGCGCGAGAAAGCGTCCGATGATGTCGTTGCTGCTCGAGCCTGCCGGGTACGGAACCACCAGTCGTACCGGCTTGACCGGATAGTCCTGGGCCCAGGCCGAGCCTGCCAGCGCTACCAACAGCACACTCCAGACGCGCAAACCGAATCGCATGCCAGTTCCTCCTTGTCGTGATTTCCTCCAGCGAGCCGCAATGATAGACGCGTTGCACGAAGTGCGAACACTTGTCCGTGCTCGTACGGTATGGCGCGCAGGAAGCTCTTGCGGCATGATGGCGGCGCATGAACGGAGAACTGCAATGAGCGCAACCGACCCGACCCCCGCCGAGATGCGCGCGCGCGTGGCGCGTTTCAGCGAGCTCAAGCCCTACAAAGAAACCTTGAACGCGGCGCACGGCATTGCGCCCGAGGCCATGCAGATGATGTCCTCGGACAAGGTCTATCCCATCATGTCGCCCGAGGGCTGGACCGGGCGGAGCAAAATCGCGCCGGTCAAGGGCGCGCCGGGGTTGACCATTACGCTGGCCGAATGTCCGCCGGGCGATTCGGCCGGCTTGCACAAGCACACCGATTCGGTCGAGAACTTCTTCTGCGTCGAAGGGCGCTTCGAGATCGCATGGGGAACCAAGGGGGAGCATCGCATCGAGCTCGGGCCGCTCGATTTCGTCTCCATCCCCAAAGGCGTCTACCGCGATTTCCGCAATATCGGGGAGGTCATGGGACGGCTGCTGGTGGCAATCCAGACCCCGCCCGGCGACACCCAGGATACGGTCGTCCATGCGCCCGAGGTCGGGCAGGAGATCGCGCGCCGCTTCGGCCACGAGACGCTCGACGCAATGGCGACGCTTGGCGTGCGCTTCGGCGACTGAGCGCGCGCAGGACGATGACCGACGACTTCGAGCAGTTCCGCGGCACGACGCCGGTGCAGGATCGCCTGCGCTTCGATGTCGAGCGCCTGGCGAAGTATCTGGCCGGGAAGGTCCCTGCGTTCTCTGCGCTGCAAGTGAGCCAGTTCAAAGGCGGACAATCGAACCCGACCTATCTCCTCGAGACGGGGAGCCGCCGCTATGTGCTTCGGCGCAAGCCGCCCGGGAAGCTGCTGCCTTCGGCGCACGCGGTCGAGCGCGAGTATCGCGTCATGACTGCACTCGCTTCGACCGAAGTGCCGGTTCCGCGCACCTGGTGCGTGTGCGAAGACCCGGAAGTCATCGGCACCGCCTTCTTCCTCATGGACCATGTCGACGGCGACGTGTACTGGGATCCGACGCTGCCGACACTGAGTCCGCCGCAGCGGCGGGCGCTCTGGCTCGAGATCAATCGCGTCATCGGCGAATTGCACCGGGTCGACTACCGGGCCGTGGGGCTCGACGATTACGGCCGCCCGGGCAATTACATCCGGCGCCAGAT
>JBOIEI010000909.1:0-1734 GCA_050741055.1 Burkholderiales bacterium
AGCGCACCCACGACGGCACCGCGCCGGAATGCGTGATCCAGAACGAGGGCACGCCACGGCAGACTTACCCGCCGGGTCGCCGGCCTCCGACATCGAACGTGCCGCCGCAGAATCCACCGATCGCCGGCCCACCGCCCATCACGCCGCCTGCGACTACCGTGCCGCCTGCTGGGCGATCGATCGCCACGCCCGGCACCACCACGGCTACTCCGGGGACCACGACCGCCACGCCCGGCACGACCACGGCGACTCCCGACACCACGACCGCCACACCGGGCACGACCACAGCGACACCCGGGGCAACCACTGCAACCCCTGGGGCAACCACTGCAGCACCCGGCGCTGCGACCGCCACGCCGGGAAGTGCACCGTCGGCAACCGGCGCGGCCACGTCCGGTGCAGCCAGCGGCAGCGCAAAACGCTCCGGCGCCAGCGCGGGTCGCGGTCGCTGATTTCGCTGCTGCGCTCGATCGCAATCGCGCCGCACACGCACGAGTCGCGCTGATACACTGGACAGCATGTTGCGGCAGCGGCGCCGCATTCAATCGCGCCTGCGCGCCGTGCGTTTCATGCGAGAAGGAGGAACATGAGCCCAGCCGATTCCAAACCCAGGCTCGGATTCATCGGCGCCGGCAAGATGGGCGCACCGATCGCGCGCCGTCTGCTCGATGCCGGCAATCATCTCATCGTCCACGACATCTCGGCCGCCGCGATGCGGGGATTGCAGGATGCGGGCGCCCGTGCGGCCGCTTCGCCGCGCGAGGTCGCCGCCGAAGCGGGTGTCGTCTTCACGTGCCTGCCGAACCTCGACGCGGTGCGCGAAGTGCTCACCGGTCCCAGCGGTCTCACGCAGGGCGGCGCGCTCGAAATCGTGGTCGACATGTCGACCACCGGACCGGAATTCGCCGAGACGCTCGGCAACGAGCTGGCCCAACGCAAGGTACACCTGCTCGATGCACCGGTGAGCGGCGGCGTGCAGCGGGCGGGCGAAGGCAAGCTGTCGGTGATCGTATCCGGCGACGAGGCGGCGTTCAACCGGGTGGCGGGACTGCTCGAATGCGTCGGCAAGGTGCACTACATGGGCGCTCGCTCCGGCCAGGCGCAGATGATGAAGCTCGTGAACAACCTGCTGTCGCAGATCTCGACCGCAGCCACTTACGAAGCCTTCGTCCTCGGCGCGAAAGCCGGTCTCGACCCGGACGCCATGGTACGAGTGATCAACGACAGCACCGGCGCCAACGATTGCACCTTGCGCAAGATGCCGCGTGCCGTGCTGCCGCGCACGTTCGACTACGGCAGCAACATGGAGATCACGTACAAGGACATCACCCTGTGCATGAAGGAGGCCGAACGGCTCGGCGTGACGATGTTCCTCGGCAACATGGCCAAGCAGCTCTGGGGCTACGGCGTGAACCACGGCGGCGCCAAGCGCGATTCGTCCACGCTCATCACCTACTTCGAGGAGTGGGCCGGCGTGCAGGTGATCGGCGCCGCCGCTCGTAACCGCAAGTAAGCCCAGGGATATCTGAACAAGTCTTTCCCGCGCAGGCGGGAATCCATAGGGCTGCTTGGTTCTCCCGGGCTCCCGCCCCCGATAGAAGCATTCGAACGGCACAGGTGCTCTGCGTAGCGTCGCGATTGGGAGACGAATTTTCACTTGCACGCCGGCGACCCGCGCCCACCTGACCCGCGCCCTCCTTATTGTTTCCGCGCGGAAGTCATCAACCTTTCGAG
>JBOIEI010000910.1:0-11601 GCA_050741055.1 Burkholderiales bacterium
GCCGATCTGGCGCCCGAGCGCGACGCTCAGCAGGAAGAACGTGACGGCGACCGCGCAGATCGGGGCGATCATCATCGAAAACAGCGTTTCGATCGCCGCGCCGGCGAGCACGTGCGCGCTGCCGCCGCACCCTGCGCGCAGCCTCGGCCGTGCCAGGATGTCTGCGAGCGTGGCGAGCTTCGGCGCGAAGGTCATCGTCATCGCAGTCGCGAACAGCGCGAGCCCAACCTCTTCGCGTACTGGTGCCGAGCGGCTAGTGCCCATCAGCAGGAAGCCTATCCAGCCCACCGGGCTCAGGTACATGGCCATCGCAAGAGCGATCTGGCAGCGGCTGAGGAACTTCAATCCCGGAGCCGAGAGAAAATAGAAGTACTGCAAGTTGCCCTGGCACCAGCGCAGGTCGCGCCGGATGAACTCGGTGAGCGTCGGCGGGTTTTCCTCCCAGCTGCCGCCCTCGTCGACCAAAACGCGCACCTCGTAGCCCGCGCGGCGCATGAGCACGGCCTCGATCTGATCGTGGCTCAGCACGTGCCCGCCGAACGGCGGCCTTCCGGGCAGCAGCGGAAGGTGGCAGTGCTCGATGAAGGGCGTGAGCCTGAGGATGGCGTTGTGCCCCCAGTAGGGGCCGCAGTCGCCCTGCCAGCTGGCGGCGCCGAGGGTGTAGGAGCGCATGCCGAGACGCATGCCGAACTGGAAGATGCGCGCGAATGCGCTCGCGCTGGGCAGACCCGTGACGAGCGTCTGCAGGATGCCGATGCGGGGGTGGCGCTGCATGATCCGCACTAGCCGCAGCATCGCCTCCGCAGTCATGAGGCTGTCGGCGTCGAGCACGATCGCGAACGCGTGATCGGGTCCCCAGCGCTCGCAGAAGTCGCGGATGTTGCCCGCCTTGTAGCCGCTGCTGTGGCTGCGCCTGCGGTAGGTGACGCCGAGCCGGGCTCCGAACCGTTGCGACAGCTCCTGCGCGACCGCTTCCTCCGCAGCAGCGAGCGCGGGGCGGTCGCTATCGCTCAGCACATAGAGGTGGAAGCGCTTCGCTTCGGTGCGGGTCGCGAGCCCGCCGATCATCCACGACAGGTTGCGGCGCAGCCGCTCGGGATCCTCGTTGCGGACGCAGACCAGCAGCGCGGTGGATTCGGTGATGGGGTCGTCGCCGACCGGCCCTTGCAGCTCGGGCGACACGACGGCGGCCGGGGTGCGCGAGAAAGCCATGAGGACGAGGCCGATCACGGCATTCCAGAACCCGATGACGGTCCAGGGTAGCGTGAGCGAGAATGCCGCCAGCATCGCGAGGCCGAGCGGATCGGGGCGCTCGACGAAGAGCACCGCGGCCATGAGGGCGAGCATGCCCGCGGCGGTCACGCTGCAGAGGATCAGGAAGCCGATGCGGCGCAGGCGAAGGCCGCGCGCCGCGCGGCCGGAAATGGCGTCGTACAAAGCGAGTCTCGGGTCGATGGAATTATCCCTACAGCATGCGCTGCAGCAACCCATCCTTGCGGATGAAGGTGTGATACAAGGCGCCTGCGACATGTCCGCCGATGAGCGCGATGATCGAAAGCGCACCGATGCGGTGCGCAAGCGCAAGGAGCTTCGCGAGCTCCTCGTCCTTGCCGACCGGAGACGGCAGCGGCAGCACTCCGAACACGGACAGCGGAAAACCCCAGGCGTTCGTTGCGAGAAAGCCGATCACCGGCAGCGTCAGCAGCAGCACGTAGAGCGAGACATGGGTCGTGTGAGCCGCGATCCGGATCACGGCGGGCGTATCGGCGGGCAGCGGCGGCGGAGGATGCCGCCGGCGATAGGCGAGCCGCATCAGCGTGAGCACCCATACGATCACGCCGAGGCTCTCGTGGACGTTGTAGAGCCGCAGCTTGAATGCTTCCTCCTCGGGCCGGAAATAGGCGATCCAAAGACCCACGAAGATGATCACGCCCACCAGGGCGGCAGTGATCCAATGGATGCCGCGCGCGGGGGCGGCGTAGCGGACGGTGCTCATGGCGCGGGCTCGGCGGGTCGGCGGCTGCAGATCGGGACAAGTGTCTCGGACGCAGCGGAGTATACCGCCGGGGCGGATGACCACTCGCGCTGTCCGGCGCCTGTCGATTCGAAGCGTATGCTCGTTCCGAGCAGTTGCTGCACCTGATGATTCTCGGCCACATCAAGCTTCTCGATCTGCAATAGCCGACGGACGGACATACGCAGGGTGGATGGTCTGCCGCCCATGACCTCGTCTAGCAAGGGATCACCTCCAATTTACTCGATGGATTTTGCCGCCACGCGCCGCAGCGCTTGCATGAGTCGAGCGGCTACCGGCGGCAAGTACGCTCCTGGGCGCGAAATGACACCAAGCGATCGTTCGATCCGAAGCGGCGCAACCTCGAGTAGCGCCAACTCGCGCATCGCGCCGGAAGCTCGCACCGCGCCGGTGGGCAGATAACCGACCATATCCGAGCGAGCCACCGCAGCGAGCAGCACCTGCGTCGAGTTCGACTCGAGCGCCACATCCGGCGCCGGCAACCGGTTCGTTTGAAATACGTGTTGCAGCGTGCGCCGCGAAGTAACCGATGCGTTAGGCAACGCCCAGCGGACACCGGCGAGCTGCGAGAGATCTATTTGGCGGGCTCGCGCAAGTGCATGCCGTTTGCGGGTAAATACGGTCAACACGTCTTCGCCGAGTGACTCGTAGGTCATACCCGCAATACGGGGTTCCGGAAAACTGCCGAACACGAGATCGAGCTCGCCGCGCTCGAGCGCTGCGAGCAACACGTCACTGAGCCCCACGACGACCTGAATGAACAGCCTTGGCGATCCGCGCAACAGCTCGGCGCATACCGCTGGCAATATGTGGCCACCCGCTGTCGGCCCCGTGCCAATGCGCAACTGACCTGATGCCCCTGAGCTCAGATCCTTCGCCTCACGCAATGCGCCGTCGACAGCCGTATGAATATGCGTCGCGCGCGCAATCAGGGCGATACCGACCTGCGTGAGCACTACGCCGCGCGGTGTGCGTTCCAGCAACCTTGCGCCCACCGCAGCCTCCAGCCGGGCGACACTCTTGCTCAAGGCAGGCTGGGTGAGCCCGAGCTTTTCCGCCGCCCGCCCGATGTGGCCGTGCCGAGCGACGACGCGAAAGTACTCCAGATCCCGAAGCTCCATAGATTCCTGAAAGTTATCCGATGCTCGCTTGCTGGAATTTTACGGCATGGAACGGTTGCGCCAGAATGGGGCGGTCGTCACGCCTCACCGAGTCTGGCCACCGTAAACATCTTTCGGCTGCGCGAGAACATGACCAGGGGACTTCGAAACATCGGCGCGCAGCTCGAAACGTAAGGAGGAGTGGTGCAATGGATGCGATAGAGAACCTCGCAAGGGTCATGGCGGCAGTGTTGGTTAGCGCCTTTGCGTGGCCTGTGGCACAAGCGCAGCCAATGCAGTACCCGGCGAGACCGCTACGCTTGGTGGTGCCGTTTACGCCAGGCGGCGGCGCCGATATCAGCGCGCGGCAGATCGCAGCCAAGTTATCGGAACGGTTGGGACAGCAAGTCGTTGTCGACAACCGCGGTGGCGGCGGTGGACTCATCGGCATGAAGATCACCGCCGATGCCGCAGCCGACGGCTACTCCCTGCTGTTCACCTCCGCCAGCTATGGGGCGGCGATCGCCGCCCGCAAATCCGCCTCTGCCTGGCTGAAGGGTCTCACGCCGGTGCTGCAAGTCGGCACCTCGCACTATGCGATCGCCGCTTATCCCTCGCTGCCAGGCAACTTGAAGGATTTCCTCGACCTCGCTCGCGCCAAGCCCGGCCAGCTTTCCTACGCCAGCTCCGGTGTCGGCGGACTGAACCATCTGGCGGCCGAATTGCTGCTGCACATGAGCAAGGTCAAGATGCTGCACGTGCCCTATAAAGGCGTCGGACCGGCGATGACCGATCTGTTCGTGGGCCGCACCTCGATGCTGATGACGACGCCGATTTCGCTGCTGCCGCACTTTCGCAGCGGGAAACTGCGCGCATTGGCGGTCACCGGCGCCACGCGCATGCCAGAGCTGCCCGATGTTCCCATCGCCGCCGATACCGTGCCCGGCTACGTCGTCAATTCGTGGTACGCGGTGCTCGTCCCCGGCGGCACGCCGCGCACCGTCGTCGACACGCTCAACGCCGCGCTCAACAAGGTAGTCAACCAACGCGACCTGAAAAAGAACTTCCAAAGCCTGGGCATAGACATAACCGGCGGAACGCCGGAGCGGCTCGCTGAAGTCGTGCACGACGACTACCAACGCTGGTCGACGGTGGTGAAGAACGCGGGCATTACCCTGGACTGACCCGGTGTGCTCATTTCCGGCCGAGCAACGCTGTTTCCGGCTTCCGGCAGGCAGCGACCTCATTCCGATCGATCATCTGCTCCAGCGAAAGCGTTACAACTGATGGATCTCGCCAATCAACCCACGCTCGCGCAGCCGGCTGTCCCGTCCGAGCAAGCGCACGTCGAGCGATGGCTCGAGCAACTGAATGCAGCACTACAGAGCGCAAATCAAGCATCTGTCGCGTCGCTGTTTGCGCTCGATGGCCACTGGCGCGATCTGTTTGCCTTCACGTGGACCATCACGCCGAGTCACGGCTCTGGTGCCATTGCGGCCTTGATGGTGGGAAGGCAGGTCATCGTCGAAGCGAATAGCTTTGCCATTGCAGAGGGGCGCACGCCGCCACGGCGTGTGCAGCGCGCCGGGGTCGATGTGATCGAAAGCATCCTCCGCTACGAGACTGCGGTTGGTCGCGGCTTCGGCGTGGTACGCCTGCTGGCAGCCGATCCGGGCAAGGCATTTCAGCTCATGACCAATCTGCACGAGCTGAAGGGCTTCGAGGAAAGGGTCGGCGAACGACGGCCCACGGGCGAGGCCTATTCGCGCAACTTCGGCGGCACCAACTGGAAGGACCAGCGCATCGCCAGCGAACGTTACGCCGACCGCGAGCCCACCGCGCTGGTGGTCGGCGGCGGCCAGGCCGGGCTGACCGTGGCCGCAGCGCTGGGTCATTTGGGCGTGGACACGTTGGTGATCGACAGGCTGCCGCGCGTGGGCGACTGCTGGCGCACGCGTTATCACTCGCTGGCACTGCACAATCCCACGCAGTTCAATCACCTGCCCTACATGCCGTTTCCTCCCAACTGGCCCGTGTATCTGCCCAAGGACATGCTCGCCGAGTGGTTTGAAGCCTACGCCATGGCGATGGAGATCAATTTCTGGACCAGCACCGAACTGGTCAGCGGCAGCTACGATGACGCCAGCGGCCGATGGTCAGCCGTCTTGCGCAACACCGCCGATGAGCGCCAGCATACCGTGCGGCCCAAACATCTCATCTTCGCCAACGGCCTGGTCGGGGCACCGAACATACCCGAACTGCCCGGCCTGGAGCACTTCAAGGGCGACCTGATGCACACCAGCGCGTTCAGCAACGGCGCCAACTGGCGCGGCAAAAAGGCGCTGGTGCTGGGCACCGGCAGCAGCGGTCACGATATCGCCCAAGACCTGCACGCCAACGGCGTCGAGACCACCATCATCCAGCGTGGTCCCACCATGGTGTTGAGCATCAATCCGAGCGCAAAACTCACCTATGGCATCTACGACGGCGTGCCGCTCGAGGATGGCGACTTGTTCGCAACCGCCAACACCCTGCCGGTGTTAAAGCGCATCCTCAAGGCCATGACCGCGCGCATGGTCGAATTCGACCGCAAACTGATCGACGGCCTGGCCGCCCGCGGCTTCAAGTGGCACGACGGCGAAGACCACCTGGGGCACAACATGCTGATACGCACGCGCTACGGCGGCTACAACCTCGACGCCGGCTGCTCCGAGCTGATCGTCAAGGGCGAGGTGGGCCTGCTGCAATTCGATGCCATCGAACGCTTCGCCGCCGCCGGCGCTTTGCTCAGGGACGGCTCGCTCCAGTCCGCAGACCTGATCGTCCTCGGCACCGGCTTCGTACCGCAGGAAGCGGTGGTGAAAAAGCTGCTGGGCGAATCCGTCGCAAAAAAGGTCGGGCCGATCTGGGGCTTGGGTACGGACGGCGAAATGAACAACATGTGGAAGCGTACGCCGCAGCAAGGCCTGTGGTTCGTGGGCGGCAGTTTTTCGAACTGCCGGATCTTCTCGCGCTATGTAGCGCTGCAGATCAAGGCGATCGAGGAAGGGCTTATGCAAAAATAGGGCGTCTATTCACACCCCAACGAGAAACTGTAGTCATTTTGCACATGGGATGATCACGACATGACATTTGTGTTTCGTTGCGCACTACTGGTGCTGGCTTCGCAAATGGCAGGGTTCGGCGCGCACGCGCAACAGCCGTATCCTTCCAAGCCGATACGCATGCTGATCCCCTCGCCGGCTGGCGGTGGCACCGACACCCTGGGCCGTTTATTGCAACCGGGTCTGGCGGAATCATTGGGGCAACCGGTGGTGGTGGACAATCGCGGCGGCGCAAGCGGACAAATTGCGGGAGCCGCACTCGCGAAAGCCACCCCCGATGGCTATACGCTGCTTTTTACCTACGGCGGCGTACTCACCACCGGCTTGCCGCTCTATGGCAAGTTGCCCTACGACCCGATGCGCGACTTTGCGCCCGTCGCGATGCTGGCGCATGTGCCGGGCGTGCTGGTGGCGCATCCGTCGTTCCCCGCCAAGTCGGTGAGCGAGATCATCAAAATGGCGAAAGCGAAGCCGGGCGCGATGACGCACGGCACGTCCAGCATCGGCTCGAGCTCGCATTTGAACATGGTGCTGTTCAAGCAGATGGCGGGCATCGATATGCTGCAGGTGTCGTACCATGGCGATGCACCGGCGCTGGTGGCGTTGATGGGCGGGCATGTCCCGTTTGCGTTCAGCCATACGGTGGCGGCGCTGCCGCACATCCGGTCGGGCAAGCTGCGCGCGATTGCGGTGGCAACCGCGAAGCGCGTACCGATTTTGCCGGATACGCCGACAGTCGCCGAAAGCGGGCTGCCCGGCTTCGAAGGGCTGCTGTTCTATTGCCTGATGGCGCCCGCAAAAACCCCTTCGAGCGTGATTAGCAGACTGCACGAGGTGGTGACGCAGCTCAAACATTCGGCGTCGGTCGAACAGCGGCTTACATCGTTGGGCGCAGTGCCATACGACATGCCGCTCGCTGCCATGGCGCCCTTCCTGCAAAGCGAGCTCGACAAATGGACGCGCGTTATCAAGGCCGCCGGAATAAATCCTAAGCGGTAGCGGGTAGCGTCATTGTCGGTGCGAATCCCACCCGAACGGACACTGACCCGGGGCTAGTGGCCGGTCGTTGGGTGGCCGGCTCTGGTTCGCTAAGCCGGCTCCTGCGGTCTCGGATGCCAGAACCGGCGTCGCCAGAACGTCCATGATGTGAACGAGCGCATACCCGCCTGGCCCGGTTACGCACGGGGCCGTGTCAGGAAAATCCTGACACGGTTTGTAGGCGCCGGCTGACTTCGGTCGAGCGCCCCCTCGGCTAATGTGCGCACGTGGCGCCGCAAGACGACAGCCTGCAGCGGCCGAGTCGGGCGCGCGGGCGCTTTCGCCTTGCTGTGTCCGCTCCGACTCCCGGCGGAGACGCGTTGACGGCGGCTGCTCTGAGGCCACGGTCCGGGCTGTGTAACCCACAAAAAGGGGACGCGACATGCAAGCAAGATTGACGAGTAAGCCGACGCACGAAGTCATCGCTGCCATCCAGGCGCTCGATCTCGATTCCGTGAAGTCGAGGCTGATGGATGCGGAACTGGGTGAGGGCTGGACACGCGAGTACGCCGAGCAGATCGAAGCCGCGTACAGAACCTACCTCACCATGCTGGTCAAGCACCAGGAGCATGCCGAGCACATCATGCTGAGCAAGGACGTCGACGAGTTCTGGCATACGCATATCCTGCAGACGATGAAGTATGCTGCGGACTGCGAGGCCGTGTTCGGCGCCTTCCTGCACCACAATCCGCATGTCGGGGAGCGCACCCAGGCCGATCTTGACGAGCGCGAGGAGATGGCTGAGATCACGCGCGCGCTGTACGAGCAGGAATTCGGAGATAACCGCGGCGCCAGCATCGCCTGGTCGGGACTGAGTATCGACGCAAATTCCGGCGCCTATTCGAGCGCCGCGATTCGCGGTCAAGATGCGGCCTACTCCAGTGTAGCCATTCGTGCACGCGGAGCGGCCTATTCTAGTGCTTCGATCAGCCGGAACGACGCGGCGTACTCGAGTGTCGCCATCGCCGGCAGGGAGGCCGCCTATTCGAGCGCCTCGATTCAGGGCATGGACGCGGCCTACTCGAGCGCTGCCATAAAGTCGGGACAGGCGGCTTATTCGAGCGCGGCTATTGCATCAGAACGTGCGGCGTATTCGAGCGCCTCGATTCGCGTCGACAAGGCTGCATATTCCAGCGTGGCGATCAAGGCGAGCGAGGCTGCGTACTCGAGCGTGGCGATCAAGGCGAGCGGGGCTGCGTATTCCAGCGCGGCGATCGAGGCGAGCGAGGCTGCGTACTCGAGCGTGGCGATCAAGGCGAGCGAGGCTGCGTACTCGAGCGCGGCGATCAAGGCGAGCGAGGCTGCGTACTCGAGCGCGGCGATCGCGGCGGAGAACGCTGCCTATTCCAGCGCCGCCCTGCGTACGTAGCATCTCTGTAATACAGCACCGCAGCGCGCACTTCAGCGTTGCTGCGGTTTCCGGGTTTCGCCGGCGAGTCGCAGCGCCAAGTGCTCGGCTTGCACGGATCCGAAGCGACCAGCCCGGTGTCGACCGCCGTTGCGCTGGACGGGCCGGCCGTTTCTGCGATAGCTTGCATTGGCATCGGCTATGTCTATGGACCAGCATGGAATCCGCCGCATTGCGCTTTCTCGAACGCAAACTGTCGCAGCTCATGGGCGGCCCGCGGCTCATCGACCCAAGTTCGGGTCACGGCGCACCGGCGGCACCTGCGCGGCAGGCTTCCATGCTGCGCCAGCACCCGGCGCGGATTACAGCATCGAGGAACGGTTTGGCAGTTGCAGCAGAAGGATTGTGGCGTCGCGGAATTGGCATTCCGATCGTCATTTTCATGCTTTCGGTCGCATGCTCCTTTTGGCTTTACGTCGTCGTCGAAGATGCGGTTGAAAGCGTAGCGCGCCTTCGCTTCGAACGACAGGCAAGCGATATTCGCCACGCCATCGGATCGCGCATCCATTCCTATGCAGACGTGATGTACGGGCTGCAGGCGCTGCTGGCGAGCGAGCCTCGTGTGAGCCGCGCGCAATTCCGGCGCTACGTCGAATCCCTCGACCTCGAGCGTCGTTACCCGGGCTACGACGTGGTCAACTACGCGGTCCATGTCTTACCCGAGCAAAAGCAACGCTTCGAGGCGTCGGTGCGCGCGGATACCACCATCACCCCGCGAGGCTATCCGCAGTTCGCGATCAAGCCGCCCGGAGATCGCCCGGAATACTTCGTGATCATCTACGTCGAGCCCATGGCCGGATTCGAGTTCGCGTTTGGCCTCGACCTGGGCGCCAATCCCGCTGTCGACGGTGCGGACTCGACCACCTTGAAGGCGCTTCAGCACTCGGCCCGCGACTCCGGCTTGGTGACCGCTTCCGGTCGCCCTATACGTATCAAGACTCGAGGCAAAGAGTACACTGGCCTGGCACTCCGGCTGGCGGTGTACCGAGGCGGCGTATCGCTGTCTACTGTCGAAGATCGCAGGGCTGCCTATCTCGGCTCCGTCGGAGCGGGCCTCAATGTGCAGGAGCTGATGAAAGGCGTGGTCGATCCGACGGCTTCGTACGCCATCGGGTTCAAGGTGTACGACATCGGCTCGCTCGACGAGGCTTCGCAGAAGAGCGCGGTGAGCGAGGAAAGGCTCTTGTTCTCGAGCGGTCAACTGGGGTCGCCCGTCTGGGCGGATGCCGATATTGCAAGCGACGACTCGCATTTTTCGAGCAGCCTGCCGCTGACGGTGGGCGGGCGGATGTGGCAGGTAGCTTTCGGCGCGAAGAAGAACGCGATGATCGAGGGCATCGATGGATACATCCCCGGCGCGATCTTGGCGGGTGGCCTGTTTTCGAGTTTTCTGCTGTTCGGCATGTTCTATTCCGTAGCATCCTCACGCAGCAGAGCCGTCGCCATGGCGAACGTGATGACCGAAGATCTGCGCAACTCGACCGAGCAGTTGCAGGCCCTGTCGCGGCGGCATGTCGACGTGCAGGAATCCGAGCGGCGCCGCTTCTCGCGCGAGCTGCACGATCAGGTCGGCCAGAATCTGACCGCGTTGAGCATCAATCTCGACATCCTGAAGAGCCAGCTTCCGCACGGGAACGAAGGATTGCATTCCCGTCTCGAGGACGCCGGCACGCTGCTCGAATCGACCGCCGCGACGATCGAGAACGTGATGGCGGAGCTGCGTCCGCCGATGCTGGACGACTACGGCCTGCTGCCCGCGCTGCAGTGGTATGCGAACGATTTCGTTCGCCGCACCGGCATCGAAGTCGAGGTGCAAGGAAAGGAAACCAACGCGCGCCTCGCGCAGTCGAGCGAGATCGCGCTATTTCGCATCGTTCAGGAGGCGCTCAACAACGTCGCGAAGCATGCCCATGCCTCGAAAGTGAGCATCACGCTCGAGCACACGGACGAGCAGCTGCTCATGACCATCGCCGACGACGGCGTGGGGTATGGCACGGCGACCGGCTCGGCCGCACGCCGGCGCGCGGGCCTCGGCATGGTCACCATGCGCGAGCGAACGCAGGCGGTCGGCGGGCAGTTCGAAATCGGTCCCGCAGTGGGCGGCGGGACGCGCGTCAACGTTCGAGTCCCGTGCTGACATGACGATCCGCGTGCTCATCGTCGACGATCACGCCGTCGTGGCCGAGGGCCTGCGGTTCGTGGTCGATGCGCAGAGCGACATGAACGTGGTCGCCTGCGTGGAAGACAGCCGCGAGGCTGTCGACGTGGCGGTCAGGACCGAGCCCGACGTGGTGCTCATGGACCACGCGATGCCGAACCTGAACGGTGCGGAGGCAACGCACCTGCTGCGCAGCCGTTGCCCGCGCATACGCGTAATCATCCTCTCGATGTACTCGAACCACATTCATGTCATGCGTGGTCTGCAGGCGGGTGCAATGGGCTACGTGGTCAAGAAGTCGGCCGCCAAGGAGGTGGTCGAGGCGATTCGCGTGGTCTACAACGGCGGGCGCTATCTCAGCAAGGAGCTCGTCGATCCGGTGATCGAGCAGATCTCGCGCGGGGTGGAGAGCCCGCTCGTGCGCTTGAGCTCGCGCGAGCGGCAGGTGTTGCAGATGCTCGCCGAGGGCAGCTCGAATGCGCAGATCGCGGAGAAGCTGTCCCTGTCGCAAAAGACGGTGGAAACGTACCGGGCACGCCTCATGGAGAAGCTCGACCTCCACGATTTCGCGTCCCTGATCAAGTTCGCGATCCAGTACGGCGTGACTTCGCTCGATTAGCGCCCACCCTTGCCGCTTGGCAAGGCTCTGTCAGGAAATTCCTGACACGATCTGTCCGACGACCCCGACAGCGTAGTGCGTCCGCTTACGCTACAGTCGCCTCACACAGCAACTTCCAGCGAGACGACGTGGATACAAG
>JBOIEI010000911.1:0-9290 GCA_050741055.1 Burkholderiales bacterium
GCCGCGGGGGCAGGCTCACCCTTGGCGCCTGCCTCGGCCACGCGGACCTGGCCGACGGGCTTGATGCGCTGGGCGATTGCTGCGTCGGTCATAGCGGGATGCTTCTGGTCGTACTTGCCGACGTCGCTTGCGAAGATCGCAAGCATAACGAGCACCGTGATGGGGACCGCGAACGCCAGAACGACAACGGTAAGAAGCTGCTTTGGTGTGCGAATGAAGGAGGAATGTTCCTCGATGTGATCGTCGAGCTCTGGCGCTGCCATGCACTTGCCCCGGGAATCCCAAAAACCAGCGATTATAGCGAGAAGCGTCGCTTCGACCTACTCGACGATCTTGTTGATCGGCAGCTCGATGATGCCGCGTGCGCCCGCCTGGTATAGACGGGGAATGAGGTCGCGGACGTTCTTTTCGTCGACCACGGTGCTGACATCGACCCATTCGGGATCGGCGAGCGTCGACACGGTCGGGGTCGCGAGCGCCGGCAGGATCCCGACGATGCGATCGAGTTGCGCGCGCGGTACGTTCATCGACAGCAGCACGCGCGTCGCCGCCGCGATCGCGCCCTGGAGCATCATCAGCAGCCGCTCGATCTTCGCCTGCTTCCAGGCATCGGCAAGCGCCGCGCCGTGGGCGATGAAGCGCGGTGTGCTCTCCAGCACGACGTGCATGATGCGCAGGTCGTTCGCGCGCAGCGACGCGCCGGTCTCGGACACGTCGACGATCGCGTCGGCGAGAATCGGCGGCTTCACCTCGGTCGCGCCCCAGGAGAACTCGACGGCGGCGTTCACGCCGTGCTGAGCGAGAAAGCGGCGCGTCATGCCGACCGCTTCGGTGGCGATACGCCCGCCCTCGAGATCCGTGACGCTGCGGAAGCGCGAATCCTCCTTCGATGCCATGACCCAGCGCACCACGCCGTAGTTCGGCCACGGCGCGCGCAGATCGGCGAGTTGCTCCACCTGCACGTCGTTTTCGAGGATCCAGTCGAGCCCGGTAATCGCGCAGTCGAGAATGCCCTGGGCGACGTAGCGCGCCATCTCCTGCGGCCGGATGAGGATGCACTCGATTTCCGGATCGTCGATCGTCGGATAGTACGAGCGGCCCGAGATGCGCAGGTCGTAGCCCGCGCGCACGAACAGCTTCTGTGTGGTGTCCTGCAGACTGCCCTTCGGGATGCCCACGCGCAGGCACGGTTCGGATTTGCTCATGATTCGATTGCGGCCGATGAATGGGGTGGCATTATGCCATCCCGACTCGCGCCGCGATCGGGGTGAGCGCTCAGGATTGCGTGAACGCGGCCCGTGCACGGCGCTGGCCGAGCGCTCGAGCTTACGCTGAGCCGGCACTGCGAAATCGTGCTGCCGCCGTAGGCTGCAAGTCGTTGGACGCGTTCCGCCAAACCGGCTACCATCCTCAGTCCTGCGCCCGTAGCTCAGTTGGATAGAGTACAGCCCTCCGAAGGCTGGGGTCGGACGTTCGAATCGTCTCGGGCGCGCCACTCATTCAAAGCCGGGCACATCGCCCGGCTTTCTCTTCTGCGCGACACCGACGCCAGACGTCAGGAACCGGCGGCGGTCGCTGATCAGCAGCCTGCCCTTCGAGGCCTCCTTGGGCAGTAGCGTAGTCTCCGGCGTCGGGTTGCCGACGCCTGCCTTCGTCTGCCAAACGGCATTCGAGCGTTTCACTCACCACCCTACCGACTCCGAGAGCATCTCTACCGAGCCGCAGCGCAAGGATGGCGCTCCTTTCAAGCAGGCCGGGAGCTCGAAGAGCTCGTGCCCAGCACGCGAACTTACGCGCGCCACGACGCAGGCGTTGCTTGGCAACGGCCGCCCGGATAGGATTTCGCGACGCCGCTGCGGTAAGCGAGGCATCGTGGATCGAGCTCGCGCCCCGGGAGCGTCGAGGCGGAAAACGGGTTGTCATAGTCGACCGACAACGGAGGAAGAGTGGCATGAAGATCATGAAGTGCATCGCAGCGGCTGCGCTGATGGGGTTCGCATTGCAGGTCGGCGCGCAGAACTACCCGTCGCGGCCGGTGCGGGTGATCATCGCGTTTCCGCCTGGTAGTGCGACCGACGTCATCGGGCGCGTCATCACGCAGAAGGTCACCGATCTGTGGGGCCAGAACGTGGTGGCGGACAACCGCGGTGGCGCGGGCGGCTCGATTGCCTCTGCGATGGCTGCGCGTGCGCCCGCCGATGGCCACACGCTCATCATCAATTCGGGCGCGCACACAGCCGCTCCCTCCATGTTCGCCAAGCTGCCCTACGACACGGTGAAGGACTTCATCGACATCCTGCCGCTGGTGGCGATGCCCAACGTTCTGACCGTCAATCCGAGCTCGACGTGGAAGACGTTCGCCGAATTCCTGGCCGATGCCAAGGCGAACCCGCGCAAGATCAACTTCGCGTTCGCCGGACTGGGCAGCGGGACGCACCTGAACACCGAGAAGTTCAAGCTCGCGGCCAAGGTGGACTTCACGATGGTGCCCTACAAGGGTTCGGGCGAAGTCTTTCCGGACCTTCTCGCCGGGCGCGTGGACACCTACTTCGCGCCGCTGTCCGCAGGCAAGCCCTACCTCGACTCGGGCAAGCTGCGACCGCTGGCGGTGACCTCGGCCAAGCGCGCCGCGCAGCTGCCCAACGTGCCGACGATCGCGGAGGCGGGCGTTCCCAATTTCGAATTCATACTGTGGTTCGGCTTGTGGGGGCCGCAAGGTATTCCCGCGCCGGTGCTCGGCGAGATCCGCAAGGGGTTCTCGGACGCCATGGCGGACCCCGTCGTGCGCGACCGGCTCAATACGCTCGGCAACACGGTGATGACCATGACGCCCGCCGAGTTCAGCAAGTTCGTGCGCGACGAGATCGCGCTCAACGCGCGCCTGTTCAAGGCGGCGGGGATCAAGCCGCAATGACCGGTGCCTGCGGCAATTGACCCGCGACTGTTTCCTGCTCGATTCCGCTGTCGTGCCTGCTGCCCTATCCCTCCTGGTCACGAGGGATGGCAGCGCAAGCCGACGGGCGGTTCGCCTAATTCGCTTTGGCCCCGGACTGCGTGATCACACGCGTGGTCACTTCGGAATCCCGCTTCAGGAATGTTACGAACTCCGCCGGCGTATTTGCGATCAGCTCGTAGTCGGATAGCCGCGTTGCAACCGGCTTGGTCTTGATGGCGCGCGCGATCTCGGCCTGCAGCTGATTCACGATCCGATCCGGTGTGCCCTTGGGGGCGAAGATCCCGTACCAGCTCGCGATGTTGTAGCCCGCCAATCCCGACTCGGCCAGGGTCGGTAGATCCGGCAGCACCTTGATTCTTGTTGCGGTCGTGGCCGCGAGCGGACGCACCACGCCCTTCTTGATGTGCGCCAGCAGCGCGGGTACCGAGCCGAACGTCATGTCGACATGTGCGCCCAGCAAGGCAGTGGTGTAGCCGGCGGCGCCCTTGTAGGGCACGTGCACCAGTTCCACCCCCGCCATCGATGCGAACAGCGCGCCGCCGAGGTGCACCGGCGTGCCGATGCCCGCCGAAGCGTACGTGTATTTCTTCGGCGCCTTCTTGGCCAGCGCGATCAATTCCTTGACGCTGCTGGCCGGGAAGCTGTGGTGCACGGCAAGTATGTGAGGCAGGATGCCTACCAGGGTCACGGGCTCGAAGTCGTTGACCGAGATGGTGCGCTTCCCGGGCGAGAGCGCAGGCAGGGCCGTGAGGTTGTTGATCTGAACGAGCAGGGTATGGCCGTCGGGCTGCGCGTGCGCAACGATCTCCGAGGCGATGATCGTGTTGCCGCCGGCACGGTTGTCGACCACGACGTTTTGACCCCATGCGCCCGAAAGATGTTCGGCGAGCACACGCGCAAGCAGGTCGGTGCCGCCGCCGGGCGGGAACGGCACGAGCAGGCGGATCGGTCGGGTCGGGTAGGCTGGCGTGGCCGCAGTAGCGGTCAGCACGCAAAGGCCGATCGCGAATGCCATCGCGAGCTGACGCGTACACTGATTCACCTGCATGGCTCGTCCCCCTTCTCGTCTGGTTACTCCGCTCTTTGCGCTCCAACGTCCATATGATGCTTGCCTATTTGCCTGCGCGCACCATGATATTCGCAGGCAGCGCCTGCGTCCCTCGCAACCGCGCGTACGTCGATGACGCTAGACGCTAATATTTCCTCGCGCTGTACCGGCCCGAGCGAAGCGTCTTGAGCGCTCGTGCGATGCCCGAACCGGTACCGTCGCGGCCATCGTTGCCGCGCGCGGAAAACGCGCGGCTGCGGCGGCGACATCAAGGCGATGACAAGACTCGACCCGACATCGTCGCCGATGCACCCACACGCGGCCCGCACGCAGCCGGCCTAGCGTCCAAGTCCGTTCAAGGTCTGGTTGGCGTCGGGTTGCTTCTCGCAGTCCGCGATGTACTGGCGCACGATGTCCGCGAACGACGCGTCGGGCTTCAATCCGATGGCGGCAGCGCGCAGCGCGCTGGCACCAGCCGGCCAGTTGGCTACGATGGCCGCTATGCGCTCGTTCCGCTCGAAGCGCACGCGTGCGCGTGCCGCCTTGCCCGCAACTTCCTCGAGCGCCGCGAGCATCTCGTTCACCGTGACATTGACTCCCGGCAGGTTGAGCGCGCTGCGCCCGTTGAAGACGGCGCGGCTCGCTTCGTAGACCGCGATCAGGCCTTCGACCGTGCGTGCCGGTGAGGAAACCGGGTGTGAGACTTCCGCAGATACCGGGCAGATTGCCTCGATGCCGGCGAGCGGCTCGCGAATGATGCCGCTGAAGAAGGAAGAGGCCGCGCCGTTCGGCTTGCCCGGTCGTACCGCGACCGTCATGAGGCGTGCGGCACGGCCGTCGATGTAGCCTTTGCGCGTGTAGTCGGCGATGAGGTGTTCACAGACGAGCTTGTGCGTGCCGTAGGAGGTTTGCGGCAATGGCAGTGTCGTATCGGTCACGACCGGCGGCAACGGCATGGCCGGATCCGGCCCGTATACCGCGATCGAACTGCTGAAGACCAGGCGGGGCGCCTTGCCGGCGAGCCGGCAGCCATCGAGCAGCGCCCGCGTGCTATCGAGGTTGGAACGCAGGCCGAGCTCGAAGTCGACCTCGCATTCGGCCGACACCGCCGAGGCGAGGTGAAACACGCCGTCGAAGCCTTCGGCGCCGAGGCCGGCAGCCTGTGCGAGCAGTGCGCCGGTGCGCGCCTCGACACGTGGGTCGGCGACGAGATCGGCGGGTGGCCGGACTTGATCGGCCAGCACGATCTTGTGTAATGCCTTGCCCCCGAGCGCTCCCTTCGCGAGCAGAGCTCGCGCGAGCCGCGCCCCGAGAAATCCGGCACCGCCGGTAATCAGGAGTTTCATGGTGTCCATCCGGGCACGTCAATCCATATGCCGCCGCCAGTGGCGGCTGTGGCGGCTCACCCACAGTTAATCGTTAATCGCTGACGAGGTCGAAAGGCTGGACCGGATCGCTTCCTCTCGGCGGTCCTCGAGCAGGACGGACTTAACGCGCTTACAGCTGCGAGAAAATGATCTTCATCGCCGAGTCGTTCTTGTTGTAACTGTCTATGCCATGATACGCCTTGACCTCATGCCGCTG
Source organism: Burkholderiales bacterium (assembly GCA_050741055.1). Taxonomy (GTDB): domain Bacteria; phylum Pseudomonadota; class Gammaproteobacteria; order Burkholderiales; family WYBJ01; genus WYBJ01. Next base: position 5,589 of record JBOIEI010000911.1, read on the forward strand.
AGCGCAGTGCGTCCTAAAGCTTGATACTGGCGGCCGCGACCCCCTTCTTCCACCCTCGGTGTTGCTTCATCGAGGTGGCGCCACTTGCTTGCGGAAGCGCCCAGGACTACCCTCACGCGCAACGGACGGCACATCCGCGCCGAATGAGGAGGTAGCCCATGGAACAAGCATCCGCGGTCCCCGCTTCCCTGCAGCCAGTCGATCGCCTCAGCCCGGTGCGCATCAAGCGACTGGGCCACGTGGTCATCCAGGTGCGCAATCTCGAGCGCTCGATACGCTTCTACACCGAGGTGCTGAACTTCCGCGTATCCGACCAGGCCACCGCGGGCGGGGCGTTTCTCACGGCCATCGGCGATCATCATACGATCGGTCTCTTTCCCTCGGACGGCGAGAATGCGCAGATCCCCTCGAAGGGAGCGGTCCGGCTGCATCACCTCGCCATGCAAGTGGATTCCATGGACGAATTGTTCGAGATCAGGGCGTACCTGCAGGAGCGCGGCGTCCCGATCGTCTGGGAAGGGCGACGCGCGCTGGGTGGTCACACGAGCGTCGAGTTCCTCGACCCGGACGGCTATCACCTCGAGCTATTCTGCGACATGGATCAGATCCCGCCCGGGGGACGCTCCCGCCCCAGGAACGCCAACGGCGTATACGACACCTTGGAGAAATCCAGGGACAACCCGAAGTCACCGACCTGGTAAGACTGGCCGGCAGATCGAGACCACCGCGAGGAGAGCCGCGATCAATCGCGTGGAAATCGTCTACTGTACCCAGTGCGGTTGGTTGCTTCGCGCCGCCTGGATGGCTCAGGAGTTGTTGACGACCTTCGAGCAGGAGATCGCCGAGCTCGCCCTGAAGCCAGGCAGCGGGGGAATCTTCGAAATCCGGGCCAATGGCCAATTGATCTGGTCGCGGCGGACCGAAGGCCGGTTTCCCGAGATTGCCGAGCTCAAGCGGCTGGTGCGCGATCGGATCGCGCCCGGTCGCAGCCTGGGACACGCCGATCGCAAGGCGGACGATACCGGATAGTCGATACGAGCTGGAGGATCCCGACGCCCTCCTGCTCATGCTTCGCAACGACTGCAGAAGCCGGCACCACGCGCGAACGCCATACCTTCGCAACGACTGCGGGAGCCGGCGCCAGGTGCGAACGCAATCGTGCGCCGGGCCGCGCCTAGCAGACCTCGCACTCGTATCGGCGCGCAGTCATACTAACGCACATGACACACGCCCTTTTTGGGCGAATCGTTGTCCGCGTTCAATGTGACTGGAGGCTATCTTGAAGAAGACAACCTGGCGCCTATCCTTGATTGCCGCCGCCGCAGCGCTCGCGGTGATGGTTTTCGCGTTGCCCTTCGCCCGGGCGCAGCGGCAGGTCGCGCCCAGCGACGTCGCCATCGGTGTTGCGGCGAGCGGCGGCACCAGTACCGCATGGTTTCATCGTCCCTCGTCGGGTACGGTGGTCGCTTGTCAGTCGGCCGCCGGCAGCGGGGGCACCTTGTCCGGCATCCAGTGCGTAACGTCGAAACTGCCCTGAACGTCATATCCGGGTCGTGAGCCGTGCTGCGGCCAGGCCTAGGCGAATAGTCGTCGAGGGCCCTTGGCGCAAGGCACGCCCGGATGGTCAATCCCGGGCAGGACGAGGCACGAGCCATGAAATCGATGTTCGGCATATTCAAGGTCGTTCATGCGCTGATCGCGCTCTTGTTCGGATGCTTCGCGCTGATGCTGATCGCTTCCGCGGCCCGAGCCGGCTGGCTCGCGATGGGCGGCACGTGGGACGGGGCGGCTGCGCAAACGATCATCGAGGCGGTAGGGCTGCTTGCGGCGGCCGCGGTTTCGCTGCAGATGGCCGAGACGATCACCGAGGAGGAGATCATCCGGGAGGCCGACGTCAGCGCGCCGACGCGGGCGCGCCGATTTCTGTCGCGCTTCTTCGTCGTGGTCGTGGTGGCGCTCGCGATCGAGGGCTTGGTCGCGACGTTCAAAGCAATCCACGAGGACATGACGCATCTCGCGTACGCCGCGGCCATCGTGCTGGCCACGGCGCTGCTGCTTGCCGCCTGGGGGCTTTTCGTTCGGCTCAACCGCGCCGCCGAGGAGCTGGAGCCCGAGGCGATGGAGGAAGCCAAGCGGGAGGATCACAAGGTGCAGTGAACCGGCTGCCATGATTTCGCACCCGGCTTCCACTTCGACAAGGACCGGCGATGAAACCACGAATCACGCTTCTCACACTCGGGGTCGATGATCTCGACGCGGCAGTGCGCTTCTATCGGGATGGTCTCGGGCTGCGAACCGAAGGCATCGTCGGCGCCGAGTTCGAACACGGCGCCGTTGCCTTCTTCGACCTGCAGGCCGGTTTGAAGCTTGCGCTCTGGCCGCGAGCGAGCATCGCGCGCGACAGCGGTCTTCAGCTCGCAACCAGGAGTGCGACCGACTTCACCATCGGGCATAACGTCGGCTCGAAATCGGAGGTCGATCAGGTCATGGCGCAGGCGGGCGCGGCCGGCGCCACGATCGTCAAACCGGCACACGACACGTTCTGGGGCGGGTACGCGGGTTATTTCCAGGATCCGGACGGCCATCTGTGGGAAGTGGCCTTCAATCCGCAATGGCCGCTTGCCGAAATTTCAGCTTGAGACGGGCGAGGCGCGAGCGATGAACGCCGACGAAAAGGAAATCGAACGAGGCGCCGCACCGTGAGCAACGCGGCCGGCAACGACGCGGCGATCGAGCTCGTTGTCAATATCGATGTCGAAGACCTCGGGAGCGCGATCCAGTTCTACGAGAAAGCATTGGGCCTGCGCTTGAAGCGCCGGCTGTTCGAGGGCACTGTGGCGGAATTGGGCGGAGCAGCCGCGCCCGTGTTTCTGCTGCAGAAGGCAGCCGGGTCGCTGCCCAGCCGAAGCCTCGCCGAGGTGCGCAGCTACCGGCGCCACTGGACCCCGGTCCATCTCGATTTCGTCGTCGCGGCGCTCGCGCCGGCGGTCGAGCGCGCCGTTCAGGCCGGCGCCAAGTCGGAAGGGCCGATCCAATCGTTCGAATGGGGACGACAGGCGCTCATGAGCGATCCGTTCGGCAACGGCTTCTGCCTGCTGCAGTGGATTGGTCGCGGCTACGACGCCGTCGCCTTGTAGCCGGAGCAGCGGAAGTCGTCATTGCCGTGAACACGCGAACTGCCATCGCGCTAGACGCGGTCGCCGCGCTGGCACCGGCACGTTGACGGCCTCGTCGAAACGCTATTTACGGGCGGTCGTGCGGACCCGGGAAAATACGCAGCCAACCCATCACCAATGGATATCGTTGCTCGATCAGCGTGCCGCCGCGACAGGTGTTGGAGAAGACCGCGCAAGTCGCATTGCGAGACCCCGCCGCAGCCGGTACAATCGCCGCCTTTTCCGCAGTCTCGCCGGAATGTCCGTTCCGGCTCCGCGAGCTTCTCATGACGGTCTCCCAGGAACGAGCGCGCCGGCGCACGTTCGCGATCATCTCGCACCCCGACGCTGGCAAGACGACGCTGACCGAAAAGCTTCTGCTTTACGCCGGTGCGATCCACATTGCCGGGAGCGTGAAGGCGCGCAAGGCCTCGCGCTATGCGACTTCGGACTGGATGGAGATCGAGAAGCAGCGCGGCATCTCGGTCGCGAGCTCGGTGATGCAGATGGAGTATCGCGACTGCGTCATCAACCTGCTCGATACGCC
>JBOIEI010000912.1:0-2369 GCA_050741055.1 Burkholderiales bacterium
TCTACATGGGTCTGCTCAACGCGCTCGCCTTCGCCTGGAACGATTTCACGACGACGCTGTTCGTCGAGGCCGGAGCGGATTCGGACACGGACAACGATCTGCGCGACTTCTACGGACTCGAGCCGCATCCGCTATTGCAGATCCGGCGGCTCGCGTCCCGTCCTGGCCGGCGGCGTGCCGTGTACCGCGCTGCACTCGATCATATCGATAACCTGTGCCGCAATGGCGAGAAGGTAGCCGTCTGTACCCGCGAGCTGGGTTGCTTGCCGGCGCTGTTCTTGCTGCGCCGGCGCCATCCCTCGCTGCTGCGCGTGCTGCACGAATGCCACGACTATTACCTGAGCATAGAGCACCTGCCCGAACGCGATTTCGCCGCGCTGAGCCGCCAGTGCGCCGAGCGCATGCTGCTGCCGCGGGTCGACGGGCTCATCTGTCTGACGGAGTACCAGCGCGCGCTCTATCAGCAGCATCTACCGCAGCGGCCCGCGGTCGCCCTGCCGCTCGGCACGCTGCCGCAGCCGGTCGATGCCGGGCAGATCGAGCAGCGCCGCCATGCGCGCAGCGTCGCCTACATCGGCCACATGCACACTCACAAGGGACTCGATTCGCTGTTCGCCTTGGCCGTCGAGTTGCAAAGACGTGGCGTCACGTTGCACGCCCTCGGCGGCGGCGCGGCGCAAATCGAATCGCTGCGCCAACGCGCCCGCGAAGCCGGGATCGAGGCCACGCTGCTATTGACCCCGTTTCTGCCGCCGCGTGAATTGCATGCCCGGCTCGCCGGCACGGTCAGCATCGGTCTGGTGCCGTTGCACGATACCTACTACAACCGCTACCTGACCTGCCCGGTGAAAGCGCTCGATTTCATGTCGCACGGGCTGCCTGTCATCGGCACCGATTTGCCGTCGGTGCGGGCCGTCCTGGGGGATGCCGGGTGCTACGCCGATTTCGACGCTGGCCCGACGGCGAACCTGATCGTCGACCTGCTCGCCGACCCGGCGCTGTATGCTGCTCGCAGCCAGAGGACCAGGGCACGCGCGGACATGTTGACCTGGCAGCGGCGCGCAGCGACGCTGTCGAAGTTTGCGGGCGCGATGTTTCCACAGCGAGGATGAATATTTTCATCGTCCGCCGCAACAGCGGTTTCGGCGGCGCCGAGCGTGTCGCCGAGCGCATCGCCCGTCGCTTCGAAGCGCTGCATCCGACCACGCGACTGTGGGCGGGCGAAACTTATCGGGGCCGTACGATCCCGGGTCGCAGGGGTCCACCGTGGTGGCGCTCGCTGCGCTTCACCCGTCATCTCGATCGATTGCACCTGCGCTCCGGCAGGGACAACGTGGTGTTCAGCCTGGAATACGGGCCGGATTGCGACGTCTATCGGGCCGGAGATGGCGTCCACCAGCTCAATGTGCGGCGGCGCTTTCGTGGAAGTCGGCGCTGGATGCTCAACCCCTGGCACTGGATCGCGCCGCGGCTGGAGCGCAAATGCCTGGAATCGGCGCGCGCGATCATCGCGAACTCGAATCTGACCAAGTCGCTGGTCGGTCGGACCTATCCCCATCTCGCGGGAAAGATCGTCACGATCTATAACGGTTTCGATCCCGCGGTGTTCCATGCCGCCGAGCCGACAAAGGCGGCGTTGCGCGAGGAATTGGGATTGCCCGCCGAAGGCACCATGCTATTGCTCAGCGGCAGTGGCTTCGTGCGAAAGGGCCTGCACCACGGCGTCGAGCTGCTGGCGCGGCTTCGGCGCGAGCCGGAATGCCATGGTGCCTACCTCGTGGTCATCGGCAAGGGCGATGCGAAGCCCTTTCAGGAGAAAATGAAAGCATTGAATGTCGTCGATTGCATTCGCTTCATCGGTGCGGTCGACAACCCGCAGGCGTACTACCAGGCCGCGGATTTCATGGTTCTGCCGACACGCCACGATCCGTTTTCCAATGCCTGTCTGGAAGCGCTCGCATGCGGGTGCCCGGTCTTGACCTCGGCCGAGAACGGCGCCGCTGAAATCATGACGCCCGACACTGGATTTGTTTTCGAGGGCCGCTACGACGATGCGGAACTCGCCGCAGCCGTCGCCTTTGTCCGCACATTCAAGACGTCTCCTCGAGCAGTGGCCGATAGCGTTGCCCACCTGACGGCCGACGCGGAGTTCGCGCAATATCTCGACCTCGTTACCGCCATCCACCGGCAGAAGCAGGCTGCGCCATGACCGAATCGAAGAACCTTGCCGTCGCCATAACCACCAAAAACAATCAACGCACGATTCGTGAGTGCCTGCAAAGCGTGCACGGTATCGCGGACAAGATGTTCGTGGTGGACTCCGGTTCGACCGATGGCACTGTAGAGCTCTGCAGGCAGATGGGCGCGGA
>JBOIEI010000913.1:0-2619 GCA_050741055.1 Burkholderiales bacterium
ATCTCGATCTCCCCCGCAACCGCCTGGTGGTGGTCACCGGCTTGTCGGGCTCGGGCAAGTCTTCGCTCGCCTTCGATACGCTCTATGCCGAAGGCCAGCGCCGATACGTCGAATCGCTGTCGGCGTATGCGCGCCAGTTCCTGCAGCTGATGGACAAGCCGGACGTGGATCTCATCGAGGGGCTTTCGCCCGCGATCGCGATCGAGCAGAAGGCGACCAGTCACAATCCTCGCTCCACCGTGGGCACGGTGACCGAAATCCACGACTATCTGCGGCTGCTGTTCGCGCGCATCGGCGATCCGCACTGCCCCGAGCACGGCGTGACGCTGAGCGCGCAAAGCGTCTCGCAGATGGTCGATCACATGCTGGCAGCGCCCGAAGATACGCGCTTGATGATCCTCGCGCCGCTCATCGTCGGGCGCAAGGGCGAGCAGGCGGATCTGTTCGAGGAGCTGCGCGCGCAAGGCTTCGTGCGCGTGCGCATCGACAGCGTGGTGCACGAGATCGACTCGCTGCCCACGCTCGCACGCAACCAGAAGCACACCATCGAGGCTGTCATCGACCGGCTGCGCGTGCGTCCCGACGCGAAGCAGCGCTTGGCCGAATCGTTCGAAACCGCGCTGCGCCATTCGGACGGCCGCGCCATCGCGGTCGAGACCGACAGCGGGCGCTCGCACATGTTTTCGTCGCGCTTCGCCTGCCCGATCTGCAGCTACAGTCTGCCCGAGCTCGAGCCGCGGCTGTTCTCGTTCAACAACCCGCTCGGCGCCTGCCCGCGCTGCGACGGCCTGGGCGCCATCACGCTGTTCGATCCGAAGCGCATCGTCGCCTTTGCGCACTTGTCGCTTGCCGCCGGCGCGATCAAGGGCTGGGACCGGCGCAACCAGTTCTATTTCCAGATGCTCACGGGGCTGGCGGCGCACTATGGCTTCGATGTCGATACGCCGTTCGAGCAGCTGCCCGAAGCGGTGCGCGATGTGGTGCTCTACGGCTCCGGAAGCGAGCGCATCCGCTTCAACTATCTCGGCGAGCGCGGCAACCGGTATGTGCGCGAGCACGCGTTCGAAGGCATCGTGCCCAATCTCGAGCGGCGCTATCGCGAGACCGATTCGGCACTCGTGCGCGAGGAGCTGGCGAAGTATCTCAACACGCAAGTGTGCCCGGAATGCAACGGCACGCGCCTTCGCATCGAAGCGCGGCACGTGTTCGTTGCGGGCCACGCGATCTACCAGGTCTCCGCGCTCACCTTGCGCCAGGCCGCAAGCCTGTTCCAGTCGCTGAAGTTGAACGGCAACCGCCAGGCGATCGCGGACAAGATCGTGCGCGAGATCCTGAATCGGTTGCGCTTCCTCAACGACGTCGGCCTGGACTACCTGTCGCTGGATCGGTCGGCCGATACGCTCTCCGGCGGCGAGGCGCAGCGCATCCGTCTCGCCTCGCAGATCGGCTCGGGCCTGACCGGCGTCATGTACGTGCTCGACGAGCCGTCGATCGGGCTGCACCAGCGTGACAACGACCGGCTGCTCGCGACGCTGCGCAACCTGCGCGACCTCGGCAACTCGGTCGTGGTGGTGGAGCACGATCGCGACGCGATCCTGGCCGCGGATCACGTAATCGACCTCGGACCGGGAGCGGGAGAGCACGGCGGGCGAGTGCTCGCGCACGGCACGCCTGCGCAAATCGCGGCCACCCCCGAGTCGATCACCGGCCAGTATCTGAACGGCAAGCGCTCGATCGCCACCCCGGCGCTGCGGCTGCGGCCCGACAGGACGCGCATGCTCGTCGTTTCGGGCGCGCGCGGCAACAACCTGAAGACGGTGGATCTCGAGCTTCCGGTGGGCTTGTTCGTGTGCGTGAGCGGCGTGTCCGGCTCGGGCAAGTCGACGTTGATCAACGATACGCTGTACCGGGTGTGCGCGCGCCATCTGTACGGCGCCGCCGACGAACCGGCAGCGCATGCGTCGGTCTCCGGGCTGGAGTTCTTCGACAAGGTCGCAGCCGTCGACCAGGGCCCGATCGGGCGCACGCCGCGCTCGAACCCGGCGACGTACACGGGCCTGTTCACGCCGATCCGCGAGCTGTTCGCCGGAGTGCCGGTGGCGCGCGAACGCGGCTACGGACCCGGACGGTTCTCCTTCAACGTCAAGGGCGGCCGGTGCGAGGCCTGTCAGGGCGACGGCGTCACACGCGTCGAGATGCACTTCCTGCCCGACATCTACGTGCCTTGCGACGTTTGTCACGGCAAGCGCTACAACCGCGAAACGCTGGAGGTTCAGTTCAAGGGCCGCACCGTGGACGAGGTGCTGGCGATGACCTGCGAACAGGCGCGGGAGTTCTTCGCAGCCATCCCCGCCGTCGCACGCAAGCTCGATACGCTGCTCGAGGTCGGCTTGGGCTACGTCAAGCTCGGCCAGAGCGCGACCACGCTCTCCGGCGGCGAGGCGCAACGCGTCAAGCTTGCGCTCGAGCTTTCCAAGCGCGATACCGGCCGCACGCTCTATATCCTGGACGAGCCGACCACCGGCCTGCACTTTCACGACATCGACCTGCTGCTCAAGGTGCTGCACCGGCTGCGCGATCGCGGCAACACCGTGGTGGTGATCGAGCATGATCTCGATG
>JBOIEI010000914.1:0-4478 GCA_050741055.1 Burkholderiales bacterium
TTCCCGTGGTCGACTGTGCTGCCCTTTTGGGCGCCGCTTCCGAAGCATCGGGTCGGTACGTAAGACTGCGAGTGGCCGGGACGAGATATGTCGCGCTCGCGGTCGAGTCGGTGTTGGGCGTGCGGAAACTGAGCTCGGAGCTGAAGGAGTGGCCGCCGCTCCTGCGCGCGGCAGATGCCGCGGTTATTTCCGCCGTCTCCGCGCTCGATACGGAACTACTGCTGGTTCTGCGCGACGCCTGCCTGGTGCCGGAAGAGGCGTGGAGCGCCGTCGAATCGAGAGTCGCGCCGGCATGAATGCCTCCGACATGGAGCGGTTCCGCGCACTCGTGCGAAATCGGTTTGGGCTCGTCTTTGATGAGTCGCGGCTGGATGCGCTGGCGGAAACGCTGCGGCGGCAGTCGGCAGACCGTAGCGCTTATCTGCAAAGGCTTTCCGAAGCGCGCTATCCCGACCAGACGTGGCGCGCCCTCGCACAAGAATTGACCGTGACGGAGACGTACTTCTTTCGCGCTTCGGAGCAAATCCGTGCATTCGTGGAGTGTGCGCTGCCGCCGCATCTCGCTGCCTCGGCCGGGATGCGCAGTTTGCGCGTGCTCTCGGCAGGTTGTGCCTCGGGCGAAGAGCCCTATTCACTGGCGATGGCGATTCGCGAAGCTGCCCCTTGGTCCGCAGAGGCGGTTACGATCGTGGCGGTGGACGTCAATCAAGCCATGCTTCAAAAGGCGCGCACCGCCTGTTACTCCGACTGGTCCTTGCGCGAGTTGGAGCGACCGCAGCGAGCGCGCTGGTTCCGCGCCTCGGGCACCTGCTGGCACCTGGATGAGCAAGTGCGTCGATGCGTGGCCTTCGAAGAGCGCAATCTGGCGGACGAGAACCCGGATCTCTGGCGTCCCGGCTCGTGGGACTTCGTGTTCTGCCGCAACATGCTCATGTATTTCGACCCCGAGGTTTGCCGACAGCTGATCTCACGCATCGCCTGCTCGCTGGTTCCCCGTGGTTATCTATTCCTCGGCCACGCGGAAACGCTGCGCGGACTGTCGGACGAGTTCCAACTTTGCTACACCCATGGCGCGTTCTACTACCGCCGCAGGCAATCCGGGGCACAGGGGGTCGAGGCATGCGTGGGCGAATCGGTGCCGTCTTCTCTCGCGCTTCCGGCTTTCGACAGAGCCTGGGTGGAAGCTATCGACGGTGCAACCGAGCGTATCGATACCCTGGTGGCGGGTTCGCGAGACCTGACCGAGGCGGTTGTCGACCGCCCCTGTTCGGAGCAGCTGGATCTCGACCCGGTACTGGAGCTGCTGCGGCAAGAGCGCTACGGCCAGGCGCTGGGCGAGTTGAACGGCCTGTCGCCGCCGCACTCGGAGCGTGCCGAAGTGCTGCTGTTGCGGGCGGTATCGGCGGTACACGGCGGAGCGCTCGACGAGGCCGAGAGCGCGTGCCGCCGTCTCCTGCAACAGGAGGAATTCAACTCTGGCGCGCATTACGTGCTCGCCCTGTGTCGCGAAGGCGTGGGCGACGCACCGGGTGCCGCCGAGGAAGACGGCCTGGCCTTGTACATCGACCCGGGATTCGCCATGGCGCGATTGCATCTCGGCCTGCTGGCGCGCCGCAAGAACGAGCTCGGGACGGCGCAACGGGAGCTGTCGCTGGCCGTTTCTGCGCTGCTGCTTGAGGATGCGTCCCGGCTACTGCTGTTCGGCGGTGGCTTCAGCCGCGACGCGCTGATCGGGGTTTGCCAGGCGGAGCTGACCCAGTGTGGATGCGCATCATGAAGGCCCCGGCTTCTTCGACCGCTGCCGTTCTGGCGGACGAATTCGACCGCAGCTTCGTGGCTGCGCCGCCCGAAGAGATCGCGCACGCCGAGAAGGCTTACGCCCTGCGGTTGGGCGATGATCCCTATGCGATCAGAGCGGGCGAGATTGCCGGACTCTTTCGGGACCACCGCGTGGTTCAGCTGCCCTCGCGCGAGCCGGCATTGCTCGGCGTGGCGGGTTTTCGCGGCAGGATCGCGCCTGTTTATGATCTGGCGGTGCTGCTCGGCTACCCGGCGCGTCCGCTCCCTCGCTGGTTATTGCTTGCGGCGGGCGACGAGCTTGCGCTTGCGGTCACCGCGTTCGAGGGGCAACTTTCCCTTTCTCATGGCGATGTTGCTCCGCCCGCAGAGCAATGGGCGGGGCGCTCGTTCATCCGCGGCGCGGTGCGCGCGAACGCTTTGTTGCGGCCGATCGTGGACACGCGCCTGCTCGTGGAGGAAATCCGCCGGCGGGCAGGCATCCCCCGCACTACCTGAGAGGCATGGACGATGGAAAAGAGCTGGACATTCGGACAGAAACTTGGCGCGGGCTATGCGGTGATGGTTCTGATCGTGCTCGTGCTCAGTGCGATCGCGATATTTGCCTTACGCAGCGCCGTGGAGAGCAAGGACCGCGTCATCAACGTCAATGCGAAGATCCAGATCGAAGCACAGAGACTCTCCGCTCTGGATGAAAGGATCTCGTCACTCCAACGCGCTTACTGGCTCGCGCGCGAGTCGTCTCGCCTCGACCAGGTCAGGATGGAGCGACAGAAGTTCGACGCGGCGCTGGCAAACCTTGAATCCATGGTCTACACCGATGAAGCCCGCCGTCTGGTCGATGCGATCGAGCGGGCTGCAGGCGACTATCGGCGGATTGCCGATCAGCTCAACGAGTTGGTGCAGCAGGGCGCCGAGAGCGAGTCGGTAGTCCGCACGTTCGACCAAAAGGCCGCTCCATTGCGCAGGCAGCTGGACGACCAAATCAACATGCTCGTTGCCCACGATACCCGTCTGCTCGAGGCGGCTCAGCAGGCATCCAACGATGCGGTTTCGTCCACCGTCGGCCTGCTGGCAGGTATCGCAGCCGGCGCCGTGTTGCTGGCGATCGCCATTGGCTATGCTCTCGTGCGGGCACTCAGCCGCCAGATCGGCACCGCCGTGAGCCACGTGCAGAGCTCCTCCACCGAACTGCAGGCGGCCGCGACGCAGCAGGCTTCCGGCGCCAAGCAGCAGGCAAATGCCATGAACGAGATCGCCACCACCATCAGCGAGCTGGTCGCGACTTCGCGGCAGATCGCCGAGAGCGCGCAGCGCGTCGCGCAAATCGCGTCGCAGACCGCGTCCGCTGCGCGCCACGGCGAGGGTACGGTCGGCGGCGGACAGGAATCGATCGCCGGAATCCGCCGGCAGGTGGACCAGGTGGTGGCGCACATGCTCGACCTGGGCAAGAAATCACAGCAGATCGGGGCGGTGCTCGATATCGTTTCCGAGCTCGCCGAGCAGACCAACATTCTCGCCATCAACGCCACCATCGAGGCGAGTGGAGCAGGCGAGAACGGCCGGCGCTTTGCCGTGGTGGCCGACGAGATCCGCAAGCTCGCCGATCGCGTAGCCAACTCGACCAAGGAGATCCGCGGTCTGATCGACGACGTGCGCAGCGCGGTGAACACCACCGTCATGGCTACCGAATCCACCGCCAAGGCTGTGGAATTCGGTTCGCGCCAGTTCTCCGAAGTGGCGGTGGCGTTCAAGCAAATCGCCGGACTGGTTGGCACCACCACGGAAGCGGCGCGCGAGATCGAGCTCTCCACCAAGCAGCAGGCAACCGCGGCCGAGCAGGTGCGCACCGCCGTCGCCGACGTGACGCAGGCCACGCACGAGACCGAAGCGAGCACCGGCCAGACGCTGCAGACCTCGTCGCAACTTGCCAGCCTGTCGCGAGACCTGATGCGCCTCGTTCGGCCCCAAGCCGCGACCGTCTGATACCGTATGGCACGCGATCCTTACCGCTATTTCCGGATCGAGGCGCGCGAACTTCTGGAGCAGCTCGGCAAGGCCGTTCTCGACCTGGAGGGAAGCGCGGCGCCGACGGAACCGCTCGCTCGCCTGCTGAGGCTGGCCCACACGCTCAAGGGCGCGGCACGAGTAGTCAAGCAGCCCGCGATGGCGGACTGCGCTCATGGGCTGGAAGGCGCCTTCACGCCGTATCGCGAACGCGGCGCGGTGCCTAGAGCGGTGGTGGACAAGGCGCTGAAGCTCATCGATCAGATGGGGGAGGAGCTCGCGCAGCTGCCGGCCGAGGAGACGCCGAAGGGCGCGGAAGGAAGGGCGCAGGAACCCTCGGTCAAGGAGGCAGCTGCGCTCGAGCCGGCGCGCACGGTGCGCGCCGCCGTGGACGATGTCGATCGCCTGCTGCGGGGCTTCGCGGAAGTGCGCGGCGAGCTCTCGGTGATCCGCCGCGCTGTCGCTGATCCCGTCCTTGCCCGTAGCATGGAGCGCGCCGAACGCGAGCTCAACGAGATGCGCGCGCTTACCGAGCGCCTGCGCCTCGTGCCCGCGGGGGCGCTGTTCAACGCGCTGGAGCGGCTCCTTCGCGATAGCGCGCGCGCTGTCGGCAAGATGGTCGAGTTCGAGGCTCGCGGAGCGGACGTACGCCTGGACGGCGACGTGCTCGACAC
>JBOIEI010000915.1:0-3359 GCA_050741055.1 Burkholderiales bacterium
GTATAGTCCCGGTTCTACAGGTCGACTTCGCCAGACGAGAGCTCGTTGTGCGCGCTTGAACCATTCCAGCAGCACGCGCACTCCACGTAAGCAATATCCCTCGAGCGCGCGCTCATGTGTGCAGAGCAGAATCTCGATATACCGTATGTGGACTTTGCTCGACTCGTCGCTTCCCGAGCGTGGGCGTGGCTGCCGGAAGGCATGCCGAAATCCATCGCCTTCCTGCTCTCGACCACGACCTGGATCTCGACGGTGTTCATCAACGCGAGCCCCTTTATGCGCTTCGACGGCTACTTCGTGCTGTCGGACTTCCTGCAGTTGCCGAATCTGCATGCGCGCGTTTTCGCGCTTGCGCGCTGGCATGCGAGGGTCATTCGCGACGTCGATCCTGACCTCGAGGCGGGAACCTGGGTGGCTCACCGCGAACTGCTCGGCCGACTGGTGCGCAAAGGCGCCTGGCAAGTCGTCACCTACGTGGACGATGCAGCCGTCCAGCGCATCGCGGTGGACGACAAGGCGCTGTTCATCGCGGAAGGGCTGGACGGCCCGGTGGCGCGGCTGACCGTTGCGCGCATAGACCGGGACGCTTCGCGCACGCTGGATGAGCCGCAGCTTGCCAGCCTTTTCGGCGGACACGTGCTGGTACGCGAGAAGGAAGGCGTTTTCTATCCAGAGCGCGCGGTGTACCGCGTCCGGCTCGATGTGGAGCCCGGGCACATCCCGGATCAGCATAATTGGCGCAGCAAAGTAGCGATCGTCGCGCAGTGGGAAGCGCCGGGACTTCGCTTCGCGCGGGCCGCGCTCAGCGTCTTCTGGCGAGAAGTGGGATTTTAAGTATCCAGTCTACTCGACCGAGACTGCCCAAGGTTCCATCGGGCGAGCTCGTCGAGCCGTGAATTACCGGCGGTTCATGGCGGTGACGATCGCTTCGGGCCGAATCCTAGCCTGGCGTAATTCCCGCGCGCTTCACGAGCTCGGCCCACTTGTCGACTTCTTCGCGAATGATCTTTTCGAACTCGCGCGGGCCGGCGCCGACGATGTCCACGCCTTGCGCGAGCAATCGCGACTTCATGGCCGGCTGAGCCATCACTTTCACGATCGCCTCGTGGACGGTCTGCGCAATCGAAGGCGGGGTTCCCGCGGGTCCCAGAAAACCGAACCACGTTCCCGTTTCGACCCCGGCATAGCCTGCCTCGGCCATCGTCGGCACGTCCGGCAAAACGGATGAGCGCTTGCGGTCGGCGACGGCCAAAGCGCGAAGCTTCCCGGCCTTGATGTGCTGCGCGAAGGTGAGCGGGCCGGCGAACATCAGCGTGACCTGGCCGCCGAGCAGCGCAGTCACGCCGGGTCCGGAACCCTTGAACGGCACGTGGGTCAGCTCGATGCCGGCGACCAGGCGGAAAAGCTCGCCCGAGAGATGCGGCGAGCTGCCGCTTCCACCGGAGGCGTAGGTCACGTGCCCGGCGTTCGACTTTGCGTACGCCACGAGCTCCTTCACCGACTTCGCCGGCACTGCAGGGTGAACCGCGAGGATGTTCGCCTGCGATACCGCGAGCGACATCGCGCTGAAGTCGCGGATCGTGTCGTACGGCAGCTTCTTTATGAGGCTCGGGTTCACGGTGTATGTGGTGGTGACGAGCAGCAGCGTGTAGCCGTCGGGCAGCGCGCGCGCGGCGAGCTCGGTGCCGATCACGCTGCTCGCGCCGCCGCGGTTGTCTATGACGATCGGTTGTCCAAGCACCGCGCTCAACGGCGTCTGCATCGTGCGGGCGAGGTTGTCGGCGCTGCCGCCGGGGGAAAACGGCACGATCAGGCGGATCGGCTTGGAAGGGTAAACGCCGGCGCCCTGCGCCGCGTGCACGTTTGCGCTTCCGGCGAACGCCACTGCCGCCAGCGCAAAGACGATTTTCGTATCTGCTTTCTTCATGACATGCTCTTACGTTTGGTCGACGAATAGGATAGCAGACAGACTGGCGTCCACAATGTGCATGGCCATGTCGATGCACGAGCCCTCGACGCTGCGTGTTGTCGCCGCGAGAACGCCCTGCCTATAATCGATAGGCGCTGCTGCCTCGATCATTCCCAACGGCAACCGTTACTCCGATCGGCACGAAATGACGACCCCATCGTACTGGACCGCCAGCGACGGCACGCAGCTCCACTACTATTACGACGACTTTACGGACCCGTGGCAGGAAGCGCCCCTCGTGGTGCTGCTGCATCCCGGCCTCGGAAGCTCGCTGCGCCTGTTTGGGTGGGTGCCGCACCTTGCTCGCCACTACCGCGTCGTGCGCCCGGACATTCGCGGACACGGCAAGTCACAACCCGGCCCGGCGGATACGCTCACGCATGAGCGGCTTGCACTCGATCTGATCGAGCTCCTCGACCACTTCGACGCGCGGCGTGCGCATGTCATGGGATCGTCCGCAGGCGGCATGGTGGCCGGCCGCGCGGCGCTGCGCCATCCGCAGCGCTTCGCCTCGCTTGCCCTGTATGCGGCAACCGCGGGCATACCGCCGAGCCGTCCCGCGAAAGGCAACTGGCTCGAGCGAGTCGGCCGCGACGGCGTGCGCAAATTCCTGGAAGAGACGGCACGCGACCGCATCGGCGATGCAAGCGCCGAGCACGTGCGCTGGTATATCGATTCCGCGGAGGGCGTGACGCCGCAGTACCTGGCGCGCTTCGTTCCGCTGATGGCGAGCGACGACTTCACCGAGCGGCTGCGCGAGCTGGAACTACCGATCATGCTCGCCGTGCCCGATCCGGATCCGATGGTGGAGCGAGCCGAATACGCGCGCATGCGCCAGTATGTGCGCGACCTGACCTACGTCGAATTTCAGGGTGCGAGCCACAGCATGACGGCCGAGATCCCCGACGCGTGCGCAATCGCGTATTCCGAGTTCCTCGCCAAGGTCGAAAGCCGATGAAGGAGACGTTCACCACGAGCGACGGCGTTCGCCTTGCCTATTACGTCGACGACTACACCGATCCCTGGTGCAGCGCCCCGACTCTCCTCATGCTGCACTCGGCGATGAGCAGCGCGAAGCGCTTCTATTCGATGGTGCCTGGGCTCGCCCGCCACTGCCGCGTGATCCGCCTCGACAGCCGCGGTCACGGCGAGTCCGAGGTGCCGCCGCCGCACGTGCCGCACAGCCGCGACCGGCTCAACCAGGACGTGCTGGAGCTTCTCGACCGGCTCGGAATCGAAGGCGCGCATATCCTGGGCGGCTCGGCCGGCGGCTATACGGCGCAGCTCCTCGCGATCCATCACCCCCAACGGGTGAAGAGCCTGGTGCTGCTGAGCGCCACGCCGGGCTTCAAGGGCGATCAGGGAAAACGCTGGCTGCGTGAATCCGCAC
>JBOIEI010000916.1:0-6808 GCA_050741055.1 Burkholderiales bacterium
GACTTGTAGAGCCCGCCGAGTTCCGAGCCCTTCACCGTGCCGACGCGGAACAGCACCGCGCCCATGGCCATGAACAAGAGGCCCTTGAACAGGATGTCGGCGAAGGCGTGCGCAATCGCGCCGTTGATGGCGAGCTCGGTGCCGATCCCGATGCCGACGACCATGAATCCGAGCTGGTTGTTGACGCTGTAGGCGAGCACGCGCCGCAGATCGTTCTCGATCACGGCGTAGAAGATCGGGAAGGCGGCCATCGCGGTTCCGATCCAGATGAGCTCCTCGGTGCCCGGGAATCCGCGTGCGAGCGCGTAAATCCCGAGCTTGGTGGTGAAGGCCGAGAGAACCACGGTGCCGGTAGGCGAGGCCTCGGGATAGCTGTCCTGCAGCCAGTTGTGCAGCAGCGGGAATGCTGCCTTGATGCCGAACGCGATAAAAAGCAGCGCCGCGCCGGGCGCTGCAAGCCCCGTCTGCGCGAACTGCAGCGACCCGGTCTGGGCGTACTGGATGGCCGCGCCTGCGGCGAGCAGCATCCCGGAGGCGAGTTGCACCACGATGTAGCGCATGCCTGCACGCCATGCGCGGTTGCCGCCGCGCGCCCAGATGACGAGCGCGGACGCGACCGCGGTCGCTTCCCAGTACACGAACAGGGTGAGCAGGTCGCCTGCGAACACTGCGCCGATGGCGGCGCCGGCGTAGACCATGCCCGCGGGCTGTTCGACGCCCTGTACCGCGTGCCAGGCGAACAGCACGTTGAGGAAAGCGGCAACGCAGAAGATGTAACCGAAGATGAGGCTCAGCCGGTCTACGCGCATCGGCTCGAGCTCGAAGCCGAACAGCGCGAGCCGGAGCGATGCGCCGGGCTCGAGCGCCAGCATCCCGCCAAGCGTGAGGCAGGGAAGCGCGAGCAGTAGCCAGCGTCTCGCCGCCAGCGGCACGAAGGCCGCGGCAAGCCCGCCGAGAATCGGGATCAGCGCCACCGGCAGCTCAGCGCTCATAGTAGTCCTCCGCGCGCTTCAGCACGCGCCGCAGGCCCTTGGCCGCGAGCACGAGGAGCACGCACGCGAAGAATCCGTACGCTGCGTAGAAGCCCGCAGTCGCTGCGAACGACAGTTCCTCGTGCCGGGGCACGATCCAGTCGAGCAGCAGCAAGATGAGCGCGACCGCCCACAGGCCGCGATAGAGGCGCATCACGTTCCTCGAGTCGTCGAGCCAGCGCGGACGCTCTGCGTTCAAGGGCCACCTCCGTAGGCGGTCAAGCCACCGACGCTGCGCGCCAGCTCGAGCGGTATTGCGGAGGCGACCGGCAGCAGCAGCGTTGCGGCGGCGACCACGAGGATCGCGATCACCATGGGCCAGGGCGCTTCGCCGTGCCGCGGCTGGCCCGCGGGCTGCGGGCGCAGGAATGCGGCATGAACGATGGGCAGGAAATACGCCGCGTTGAGCAGCGTGCTGAGCGACAGGACGGCGATGACGGCGTAATTCTCCGCGTTTGCCGCGCCCTGAAACATCATCCACTTGCTGAGAAATCCGGCGGCCGGGGGAATCCCGATCAGCGACAGGGCGCCGATCGCGAAGGCGGTCATGGTCCACGGCATGCGCCGCCCGATGCCGTCGAGCTGGCTCACCTCGGTCTTGTGGGTCGCGGTATAGATCGAGCCCGCCGCGAAGAACAGCGTGATCTTGCCGAGCGCATGCGTGGCGATGTGCAGGGCCGCGGCGGCGATCGACAGCGGCGCCAGCACCGCCGTCGCCAGCACGATGTACGACAACTGGCTGACGGTCGAGTAGGCGAGCCTGCGCTTGAGATTGTCCGAACGCAGCGCCACGACCGACGCGGCGACGATGGTGAAGCCTGCAAGCGCAACGAGCCACCCGGTCGGCACGCCTCTAGAGAGCGCGTCGGTGCCGAACAGATAGACGACGATCTTGACGACGCTGAATACCCCGGCCTTCACCACCGCGACGGCGTGCAGCAGCGCGGATACCGGAGTCGGCGCCACCATGGCGGCGGGCAGCCAGCGGTGAAACGGCATGAGCGCCGCCTTGCCGATGCCGAACATGTACAAGGCGAGCAGCGCAGCGGTCGTGACCGGGCCGAGCTTGCCGCCCAGCACACCGCCCGGCTCGAAGTCGGTCGTCCCGGCTGCCTGCCAGGTGAACACCAGCGCGGGAAGGAGAAATACGATCGAGGTGCCGATGAGAAGCGCCAGGTACACCCGTCCGCTGCGGCGAGCCTCCGCGGTGCCGTGGTGCGTGACCAACGGGTAGGTCACGAGCGTGAGCGCCTCGTAGAACAGGAACAGAGTGAAGGCGTTGGCGGCGAGCGCGATGCCCATTGCGGTCGCGATCGCGAGCGCGAAGCAGGCGTAGAAGCGGGTCTGATGCGCTTCGTCGTTGCCGCGCATGTAGCCGATGGAGTACAGGCCGCTTACGAACCAGAGCGCCGAGGCGATCAGCGCGAACAACATGCCGAGCGGCTCGACCTCGAACGCGATGGGCAGTCCCGGCATCACTTCCAGTACATGGACATGCGCCCGCCCGCCCGCGAGCACGCTCGGCAGCAGCGCCAGGGCGCACAGGGTCACTGCGGCCGAAGCCGCGAGCGTAATAGCTTCGCGCACATTGGGCCGCGAGCGGCACACGGCAACACCGGCTGCACCGACGGCGGGCAGCAGCAGGAGGGTCGCGATCAGCTGCTCCGGGCTCATGGACGCGCTCCCATCAGCATCTGCGCCGCGCTTGCTGCCGAGCCCAAGGTGAGCGAGCTGTCCAGCCCGAAATAGATGCTCGCTGCGATCATGATCCATGCCGAGATCGCCATGGAGCGCGGCAGGTCGCGGCGCGGCAGCTCGCTCTCGGGCGGATCCCTGAAGTAGGCGACCTCGACGAAGCGCCAGACATAGACGACGGCAAGGAGCGAGCTGAGAACGATCGCGAACACGAGCCACCACGCACCCTGTTCCAGCGCCGCCACGATCAGGTTCCACTTGCTGATGAAGCCGGCGGTTCCAGGAACGCCGATCAGCCCCAGGCCGCCGAGCACGATGCCGAAGCTGGTCAGCGGCATGGTGCGGCCGAGGCCGGCAAGGCGGCTCATGCTCGAATCGCGCATGACGAGCACGGCGCCGCCAGCCAGCATGAACAGGCCCGCCTTGGTGATGCCGTGGTTGAACAGATGCACGATGCTCGCCGTCAATCCGGCGACCGATCCGAACGACAGGCCGAGCGTGATGTAGCCGATCTGCGCCACGCTCGAGTACGCAAGCAGCCGCTTGAGATCGCTCTGGAAGATGGCAGCCGCGGAGGCGGCGAACATCGCGGCTAGCGACAGCACCAGCAAAACCTCGCCCACGCCGACATCGAACACGAACCCGGCGCCGAACACCGAGAAGTAGAAGCGCAGCAGCACGTAGATCGAGACCTTGGTGGCGGTGGCGGCGAGGAACGCGCTCACGGCCGAAGGCGCATGCGCATAGGCGTTCGGAAGCCACTGGTGCAGGGGGAAGAGCGCGAGCTTGAGCGACAGGCCGACGCTGATGAAGGCGAGCGCAGTGAGGACCGGGCGCGTATCGGTCACGCCGCCGAGGCGCTCGCGCATGTCGGCAAGGTTCAGCGTGCCCGTCATGAGGTAGAGCAGCCCGATGCCGATGACCAGGAAGGTGGCGCCGATGGTGCCCATGATGAGGTACTGGTACGAAGCGACCAGGGCCTTGCGGTCGCGCCCCAGGGCGATCAGGGCATAAGAGGAGAGCGCAGAGATCTCGACGAATACGAAAATGTTGAACGCGTCGCCCGTAGCGACGATGCCGAGCAGCCCGGCAAGGCAAAGCGCGAACATCGCGTAGAACAGGTAATGCTGTTCGCGCGGCAGCTCGGCCTCGATGCTCCTCCTGCAGTAGGGCAGCACGGTCGCCGCCACGCCCGCGACCAGCACGAGCACGAACGCCGACAGGCCGTCGATGCGGTACTCGATTCCCCACGGCGCCGGCCAGCTTCCGATCTCGTAGGCGACGATGCCGTCGCGCTGGATCTGCAACCAGAGCGCGATCGCGAGCGCCAGCGCAATCCAGCTCGCCGCGGTTGTGAGCGCGAAGGCCACGCTGCCACGCCGCGACAGCACCGCGATCGGCGCCGAGATGAGCGGTACGACCACCTGCAGGATCGGAAGATGCGCAGCGAGACTCATCGCGGGTCGAGCTCCTCGCGCAATTGCGGACTGCGCTCCTCGCGCAAGAGGTCGTCTTCCTCGATCGAGTCGTATGCTTCGCGGATGCGTACGACCAGCGCCAGCCCGAGCGCCATCGTCGCGATGCCGACCACGATCGCGGTGAGGATCAGCACGTGCGGCAGGGGATTGGAGTAGGTATCGAATCCTGGTGCGACGATCGGGGCGGTGCCGCCGATGAGCTTGCCCGGCGCGATGTAGAGCAGGTACACCGCGGTCTGGAAGATGCTCAAGCCCACCAGCTTCTTGATCAGGTTGTTGCGCGCGATCACGATGTACAACCCCGCCACCATGAGAAACACGGTGACGGCGTAGCTGAAGGGTCCGAACTGGCTCATGCGTGCCGGTCCGCGAACAAGTAAAAGATCTTGAGCATGACGCCGGAGACGGTGATCGCGACACCGACCTCCACCCAGAAGATGCCCCGGTGCTGGCCGTCGACCGAGGTGGCGCCGAGCACGAAATAGTCGAGATAGTTGCCGCCGAGCAGGATGCCGGCGAGCCCGACCGTGGCATAGAGCAGGACGCCGCCCGCGACCATGGTTTCGACCAGCCAGTCGGGTGCGATCCGGCGCGCGTCCTCGATGCCCCAGATCAGCCCGTAGAACACGACCGCGGCGGCCGCGATGACGCCGGCCTGGAAGCCGCCGCCCGGACCGTAGTCGCCATGAAACTGCACGTACACCGCGAACAGCAGGATGAACGGGATCAGGATCTTTGCGACCACCCGCAGGATGAGATCGCCGCTCATCGCTCTTCCTTCCCGCGCCGCAGTCGGCGCAGCAGCACGATCACGCCCACGCCTGCGGTGAACACCACGGTCGTTTCGCCGAGCGTGTCGTAGCCGCGGTAGCTCGCGAGCACCGCCGTCACGATGTTCGGGATGCCGGTCTCGTGCGGACCGTCTTGCAGGTAGCGCGGCGCGACGTGGCGGTGAATGGGCGCGTCCGGATCGGAGAACGACGGCAAGCCGAGCGTGCCGTACACCAGCATCGCGCCGGTCGTCAGCGCCACGGCAAGCGGCAGCCAGGGCCGCTGCGTGGGCCGCGCTTCCTTGCTGCGGCAAAGCGCGAGCGCGCTCAGCAGCAGGACGGTCGACACCCCGGCGCCGACCGAAGCCTCGGTCATGGCCACGTCGACGGCGTCCAGCGCGACCAGCACCACGCCCATGAGAAAGCTGTAAATGCCAGCCAGCACGACGACCGCGAACAGGTTGCGGGTGCGCGTCAATATCAGCACGGCGATCGCCATGAGCAGCAGCAGGCCATCGATGATCAGCGTGTCGATGACGGCTCCCTCCGAGGTGGGTCGGTGCTCGCGGGCTCGCGTGAGTCCGTGCGCGCCGGCTCGCGCATGAACGCGGCCCGTGCGAGCGCGTGGGTCGCGGTCGGGCTGGCGAAGAAGATGAGCAGACCCAGCATGACGAGCTTCGCGCCGTTCAGGGTGACGCCCGCTTGCAGCAGAAGCCCGAACAGCAGCAGGCCCACGCCCAGCGTCTCGGTCACGCTTGCCGCGTGCATGCGCGTATAGCAATCGGGCATGCGGATGAGGCCGATCGCGCCCACTACGGCGAAGAACGCCCCGGCGATGAGGCTCGCGGAGCTCACGATCTCGACCACCGCGCTCATCGCGTGCGCTCCTGCGCTTCGTCCAGGCCGCCGTAGCGGAAGAACTTCAGGATCGCCACGGTGCTGATGACGTTCAGCAGTCCATACACCAGCGCGAGGTCGAGAAAGTCGGGACGGCCGTTGACGAATCCGATCACCGCCAGCAGCACCATCGCGCACGTCCCTACCGTGTTGGCTGCCTGGATGCGGTCGAAGATGCTCGGCCCGAGGGCTGCTCGCGCCAGCGCGAGCGCGATCGACACGAGCAGTGCGGCGGCGACTGCGAGCAGGATCATTCGGCGGCCTCCAGGCGCGAGACGCGTCGGTCTATGTCGCCTCCAGCGCAAGTCCCGGCCGCGCCTTCGGCGGTCAGCGCGTGCACCAGGAACTCGTCGCGCGTCGCCTCGATGCATAGGGTCCCCGGCGTGAGGGTGATCGAGTTGGCGTGGATCACGAGTCCCAGGTCGCTGCGCTGCGAAGGCTTGAAGCGCACCACCGTGGGCGAGATGGGCAACTTCGGATGCAGCACCACGTAGGCGACCTGCCAGGCGGACTTCACGATTTCCTTGACGAGCCAGGGCCAGTACCAGAAGAGGGCGCGTACGCAAACATGGATCGGATGGCCTTCGCGATCGATCAGGCGCATGCGCCTGGCCATCAGCGTCACGGCCAGGGCGCAGCCCACGCCGGCGGCGATCAGGAAAAGCGTATAGATGCCCGAGAGCAGCAGCCAGAAGACGAGCAGCGTCGCCCAGACGCTTAGCGCCTGCAGGACCGACGGCAAAGCCGAAGCGGGCGCGGTGGAAGGGAATGCAGGGGAGGAGGGCGCAGCGGAAGAGGGCGCAGCGGAAGAGGACGCAGCGGAAGAGGACGCAGCGGAAGAGGACGCAGCGGAAGTCGGCGCAATGGACGCGGCCGCAGGGTTGGCGGCGGCGTGCTCGCTGCTTTCGCTCTTTCGCTTCGAAACGATGCTCGACAT
>JBOIEI010000917.1:0-4305 GCA_050741055.1 Burkholderiales bacterium
GTTCCGGATGCATGCGAGCCGGTCAACGGCTCGCATTCGAACGCGCCGATCATCGCACCGTTGGCAAGCGCGGCACGCGACACGTCGGTCTGCCACGGCTGGTTGACGACCGAGACCTGTGGGGCGCCGCCCAGCTCGTGCACCATCTCCACCGCACGTCGCGCCCACGGCAGCGACGAGCCGACGAACGCGGCCGCAAGCGCATCCAGCAGTGCGATCTTGCATTCGGCGATGAGGCTGGGCGGCAGATCGTCATATCGAGTCTCTGCGACGAACCGGGCGAGGACCCGAGTTGCTTGCATGGCGTCTTCCTTGTTCCAGCGGCTACATTGCGCGGTGGTGCTTTGGAGTTCTCAACCAGCGAGTCGTCATGCCACCTGGATTCCCGTTTTCACGGCAATGACGGCTCACTCGTCGCGCGAAGCCAAATCCCTCAGCATCATTCCCGCGCAGGCGGGAATCCAGCCTGACGGGATTCGCTGGGATTCCCTCTCGCGGCAACGACGGATATCGACTGCATCGCGCCTTTAGCCCTGGGGCGTCAGCACGACCTTGCCCGCGACCTTACGCTCGGTGAGCGCATTGAGGGCGTCGGCGACACGCTCGAGCGGATAGCTTGCCGAGATGTACGGCTTGATCTTTCCTTGCGCCATCCATTGCCACAACGTCTGCGCGTTCGCGCGGTGCTTCGCGGGCTCGCGCTTGGCGAAGGCGCCGATCCACACACCGACGACCTCGCAGCCCTTGATGAGCGGCAGGTTGAGCGGGATCTTGGGGATGTCGCCGGCGGTGAATCCGATCACCAGGTGACGCCCGCCCCAGGCCATGTCGCGCAGCGCAAGCTCCGAGTAGGCGCCGCCGACCGGATCGACGATCACGTCGACGCCGTTGCCCTTGGTGATCGCCTTTACCCGCGCGCGCATATCCTCGGTGGCGTAATTGATCGTCTCGTCCGCGCCCTTGGTGCGGCAAACCGCGAGCTTCTCCTCGCTCGAGGCGCATGCGATCACCTTGGCACCCAGGACCTTTCCGACCTCGACCGACGCCAGGCCCACGCCGCCGGCCGCGCCGAGCACGAGCAGCGTTTCGCCGGCGCGCAGACGGCCGCGATCGACCAGCGCGTAATAGGCCGTGCCGTAGGTTGACGATAGGCCCGTGGCAGCCGCGAATTCGATCGCGTCCGGAATCGCGGTCATGCGTTCGGCTTCGGCCGCCACTTCCTCGGCATAGCCGCCGTAGGTGGTCTGAGCGTTCACGCGATCGCCGACCTTCCAGCCTTCGACGCCGGAACCGAGCGACGTGATGACGCCCGTCACTTCGCCGCCCGGGATGAAGGGCAGCTCCGGCTGGGTCTGATACTTGTTCTGGATGAGCAGCGTATCGGAGAACTTGACGCTCGCCGCCTTCACGCGCACCACGACCCGGCCGGCCCCGGGTTCGAGGGCGGGGCGATCCTCGATGACCAGCGACTCCGGCGGTCCCCAGGCTTTGCACACGACTGCTTTCATGACGTGCTCCTCTATTCGATGCGTAACTCGGACAGGCGCGAGGCGGGAGTCAGCCGCCGTCCCGGTCCAAGACGCTCAACGTCGACCAGGAATAGGCAATCTGCTCACGCGGACCGAACGGAATCCGGATTTCGCTCCCGGGCGCGTAGTCCACGCGGTGCCGCTCGCGCAGCCGCAGCCGTTGCGCCTCGCGTTCGTGAACGAGGTCGTAGGAATCGCCGTAGCCCAGTGCGCGCGCGGCTTGCAGGGGCCAGTTCGGGTTGTCCATGAGCTCGCGGGCGAGCGCGATGAGATCGGCATGCCCTTCGCGCAGGATGGATTCCGCATGCGCCGGCTCGGTGATCAAGCCGACCGCCATGGTCGGGATGCCGATCTTGCGCTTGATCTCGCGCGCGTAGCCGGCCTGGAAGCCGGGCACGCGCGGAATCGCCGGCATCGGCCCGTCGCCCGTGATGCCGCCCGACGAGCAGTCGACCACGTCCACGCCGTGCGCCTTCAATTCGCGCGCCAGGGCGAGCGTATCGTCGATGCCCCATTCGCCGCCTGCGCCTTCGACCGCCGAGGTGCGGAAGAACAGCGGCAGATTCTCGGGCCAGATACCGCGCACCGCGTCGACCACTTCGAGCGCGAAACGCATGCGGCCTTCCAGGCTGCCGCCATAGCCGTCGGTGCGTTTGTTCGACACCGGCGACAGGAACTGGTGGATGAGATAGCCGTGGGCGCCGTGGATCTCGCAGATTTCGTAGCCGGCATCGAGCGCGCGTTGTGCCGCTTCGCGCCATGCAGCGAGATTCTCGCGAATGTCGGAGCGATCCATTTCGCGCGGTACGGGGCGGCCCGGGCTTTCGGGGAGCGGGCTGGGGGCAAGCCCTTGCCACGGCTTCAGTCCCTGGCGCGCGTCGGTCTCGTTGAGGGATGCTCGATCTTTCAGCGGGCCATGCGCCGAGGCGCGCCGGCCGCAGTGGCCGAGTTGGATAGCCGGCACCGAGCCCATCGACCTGATGAACTCGTTGATGCGCCGGTAGGCGGGGATGTGGCTGTCCTTGTAGAGGCCGGCGCAGTGGTGGGTCTTGCGGCCACGCGCTTCCACCGCCGTTTCCTCGCCGAAGACGATACCGGTGCCGCTCATTGCGAAGCGGCCGAAGTTCACCAGTTGCCAGTCGGTAGGCCCGCCGTCTTCGGAGACGTACTGGCACATCGGCGAGCAGACGATGCGGTTGCGCGCGACGATCGAGCGCAGCTCGATCGGGGTGAAGAGCAGTGGAATGTTCTCGGGGGCGTGGTCCATCGCTGGGGAGACCGCTTCAGGATGAGTGAGTGGCCGATAGTGTAATCGAACGCATGTCCTGCGCCGCCGCAGTGGGCGCGCGACGGATCGGTCGATCGGCTCACGGACCCCGGCTTGTCTGCGGGCGCCGCAGCAATGGCAATGTATCCTTCGCACGAGCGGCAGATGCCAATCCGGCACGACCGCCGCCAGGCAACGAGGAGAATCGGATGCAGCGCTATCGGCTCGGAACCCTCGGCAGTCTCGACGCGCTGGAGCGGATCGACGCACCGGAGCCAAGGCCGGGGGCGCGCGACGTGGTGGTGCGGATGCGAGCCTGCTCGCTCAATCACCGCGATCTCAACATCGTTTCCGGCACGTATTCCCGCGTCGGCCTCAAACCGGGCGCCATCCCGCTTTCCGACGGTGCGGGGGAGGTGGTCGCGCTGGGCCGAGGCGTCACCCGCTGGCAGGTCGGGGATCGGGTGGCGCCGATCTTCGTGCAGCGCTGGCTGGGCGGCAATCTGCAGCCCGAGTACATGCCCTCGGCGCTCGGCGGGCCGAGCGACGGTGTGCTGGCCGAGCAGATCGTGTTGAACGAAGAAGGGCTGGTGCGCGTGCCGTCGCACCTGAGCTTCGAGCAGGCGGCGACCTTGCCGTGCGCGGCGGTTACCGCCTGGAACGCTGTGTTCGAGCGCGGCGGCTTGCGTGCGGGCCAGACTCTGGTGACGCTCGGCAGCGGCGGGGTGTCGTTGTTCGCCGCCCAGTTCGGCTTGATGGCCGGGGCGCGCGTGATCGCAACCACGGGATCGGCGGCGAAGGTGGCGCGCCTGCACGCGCTCGGCGTGAGCGAGGTCATCGACTACCAGGCTACGACCGACTGGGATGCGCGCGTGCGCGAGCTCACCGGCGGCCGGGGCGCGGACCTTGTAGTGGAGGTCGGCGGCCCGGGCTCTCTGGCGAAGTCGATCGCAGCCATCCGCTACTGCGGTCACATCAGCGCGGTGGGCAACCTGGCCGGCAAGGGGACGATCGATCCCGGGGCGCTGTTCGTCAAGCGCGCCTCGATGTGCGGCATCCAGGTCGGCAGCCGCGACATGTTCGAGGACATGAACCGGGCGATCGAAACGGCCAGGCTCGAGCCCGTGATCGACTGCGTGTTCGACTTCACCGAGGCCCGCGCCGCCTACGAGTACCTGGAAAGCGCCAAGCACTTCGGCAAGGTCGTGATCCGGGTGGCATAGCGGCTGGCCGCGATCGGACGTTCGAGCAGAAGAGGGCGCATGGCGTTGTTCGCCGAGCTTGCCGCGACTTCGCGCGACGTAGCCGCCACCTCGAGCCGCCTGGCGAAGATACGTGCGCTCGCGGGCTTCCTGCGCACCCTCGCGCCGGACGAGATTCCGATTGCGATCGCTTTCCTGAGCGGCGAGACGCGGCAAGCCAGGCTCGGCACCGCCTATGCCGCGCTGCGTGATTTGGAACCGGGCAGCGCGCCGCCGGAACCGGCTTTGACACTGGCGGACGTGGATG
>JBOIEI010000918.1:0-1557 GCA_050741055.1 Burkholderiales bacterium
GCGGTGTACCGCGCGCTCGCCGCGCGCTGCGACCACGCGCTGCACCTCGGCCTCACTGAGGCCGGCATGGGATCGAAGGGCATCGTCGCTTCGAGCGCGGCGCTCGCGGTGCTGCTGCAGGAAGGCATCGGCGACACGATCCGCGTCTCGCTCACTCCCGAGCCCGGCGGCGAGCGCACGCGCGAGGTGCAGGTGGCGCAGGAGATCCTGCAGACCATGGGCCTGCGCGCGTTTACGCCGATGGTGAGCGCCTGCCCGGGCTGCGGACGCACCACGAGCACGGTTTTCCAGGAGCTCGCATCGCGCATCGAGAGCTACCTGAGAGAACAGATGCCGGTGTGGAAGGAATCGCATCCCGGCGTGGAGAACATGCGCGTTGCGGTGATGGGCTGCGTGGTGAATGGCCCGGGCGAGTCCAAGCACGCCGACATCGGCATCAGCCTGCCCGGCACCGGCGAGGTGCCGGTGGCGCCGGTTTACGTCGACGGCAGAAAAACCGTCACCCTCAAAGGCGAGCGCATCGCCGAGGAGTTCCAGGCGATCGTCGAGCAGTACGTGCAGGCCAGGTACCGCAAGCGGATCCCGATCAAGTCGGCCTCATGACCGCGATCCAGGCAGTGCGCGGCATGAACGACGTCCTGCCCGACGAAGCGGAGCTGTGGCTGGAGTTCGAAGCGCGAGTCCACAGCTGGCTCGACCGGTACGGGTATCGCAACATCCGCATGCCGCTGGTCGAGCATTCGCAGCTCTTCCGTCGCGCCATCGGCGAAGCCACCGACATCGTCGAGAAGGAGATGTACTCGTGGCGCGACGAGCTCAACAACGAGGAGCTCACCTTGCGGCCCGAGGGCACGGCCTCCTGCGTGCGCGCCGCGATAGAGCACAGCCTGGTGCGCGACGGGCCGAAGCGGCTGTGGTATGCCGGCCCGATGTACCGCCACGAGCGGCCGCAGAAGGGCCGCTACCGGCAGTTTCACCAGTACGGGGTGGAAGCGCTCGGCTTTCCGGGGCCCGACGTCGATGCCGAGCACATCGCCATGTGCGCGGCGCTGTGGCGCGAGCTCGGCTTGCAAGGCATCTCATTGCATCTCAATACGATTGGCAGTGCCGAGGAGCGCGCGCGCTATCGCGCCGACCTGGTGGGCCACCTCGAGAAGCATCACGAGCGCCTCGACGCCGACGCGAAGCGCCGGCTGCATAGCAACCCGCTGCGCACGCTCGATTCCAAGAACCCGATGGTGCAGGAGGTCGTCGCTTCGGCTCCCTCCCTGGCCGATTACCTGGGAGACGCCTCGCTCGCGCACTTCGAGGGGCTCAAGGCGCTGTTGAAGGCCGCGGGCATCCGTTTCGAGATCAACCCGCGCCTGGTGCGCGGCCTGGATTACTACAACCTCACGGTCTTCGAGTGGGTCTCGGCCGCGCTGGGCGCGCAGGGCACGGTGTGCGGCGGCGGCCGCTACGATGGCCTCTTCGCGCAGCTCGGCGGCAAGCCGACTGCGGCCACCGGCTTCGCCATGGGCAACGAGCGGCTGATCGCGCTGCTGCGCGACGCCGCAC
>JBOIEI010000919.1:0-3911 GCA_050741055.1 Burkholderiales bacterium
CGACATCGCAGCGCCGTTCGCGGCTTTCCGCTACTGCCACTGCAGTCGCTGCCGGAAAGCGAGCGGGAGCGCGCACGCAGCGAACGTGTTCGTACCCGAGACGCAGTTTCGCTGGCTCGCCGGCGAAGCGTCGGTGCAGCGGTTCGATCTGCCCGGCGCCAAGCGCTTCGCTGTTTCGTTCTGTCCTAAATGCGGTACGCGCGTGCCGCACAAGGTCGCCACCACCGCCAACGTGTTGATTCCCGCCGGCGTGCTGGATGACGATCCCGGGGCGCGGCCGGACATGAGCATCTACTGGAAGTCGAAAGCGCCCTGGTACGTGCCTCCGGCCGAGATGCCCACCCACGACGAACAGGGCTGAGCGCCGAAGCGCACTGTCATTTACTTGCGCCGTGCTCGCGCGTGCACGCATCGCGTCGATTGCCGTTTGCAGGCAATGCCGCTACTACAGCGCGGCCGTCCCAGGCACCTGGATCAATTTGCAGGCTCGGCTCAGCTGCTCTTGCCGCGCCACGAGCGTGCCAGAACAGCGCCCCCAGCGAGAATCGCCGCGACGATCCAGAATACGCTGGCGAGACCCAATGCAGAACCGACCGCGCCCGCCACGATCGGCCCGCCGACGCGCACCAGGTTGTTGGCGGTCAGGCGCAGCCCGAGCGTCTGCCCGGAGCGTCCCTCGGTGGAGTTGGCGAACATGAGAATCACGGTGAGCGGAATGCCGATGCCCATGCCGAGACCGAACACGAACGCGATCGCGCCCAGAACGATCGCATTGCTCGAAAACGGAACCAGCGCATAGCCCAGCGCGCCCATCACGAACACCGCGAGCAGCAGCTTCTGTCCCGGAAACCGCTTCACCAGCCGCGCCAGGAACAGGCGTACCGCGAACGCGGCGATGGCGAGTGTCGACAGGACCGCGCCGATGGCCGAGGCCGACAGGCCGATCGCGTGCGCATAGATCGGCAGATAGAACTGGAACAGGTCGTAGCCGAGCTGCACCATGCCGCTGATGACGAGCATGTAGACGACCTCGCGGTCGATCAGGCGCGGGCCGGGCCCGGTTTCACGCGCGGCGTCCGCCTTGCCCGGCGGAAAGACCCGCCCCCATGCGAGCAGCAACAGCACGGCGATGAACGACTGTGATGCCGCGATCAGGCTCGCTGCGGCATGACCTACCGCGTCGATCGAGAATCCCGCCATCATCGGCCCGACGAAATTGGTCATCGCGCCGGCCAGGCTGAAGTTGCTGAAATTGCGCGCCCGGTCTTCCGGCGCGCTCAGCTCACCCACCAGGTATTGCAGCGTGACATGGAAGAACGCGAGCGCCAGGCCGTTCAGCGCCGCTGCCACAAAGAGCGCGGGCAGCGAGGGGAAGAAGAACGGCAGCGTGAGCGAGAGCGCGCCGCATGCCGAGCCGAACATCATCAGCGGGTGCCCGCCCATGCGATCGGCCGCGATGCCGATCGGCCAGGACAGGAGCAACGGGAACAGGAACAGCAGTCCGCCCAGGATACCGACGGCCGAAGCCGGCGCGCCGAGCTCGAGCGCGTAGAGCGTGAGCACGACGCGCGCCGCCGCGGTGCCGACGAAATTGAAGAAAGTCAGCGCGAGCGCCAGGTGGATCGCCACAGACTCGTCTTTCGTGAAACGATCGCAGGAACGGCGGCGATGCGCGGGCGGCCCGAGGGCAGGCGCATCAGCGCCCTGCTGCGGAGCGCGCGCCAGCCCGGGGGCGCCCGCGTTGCGGCCGCCGAATCGCCACCGGGGTCACAACGTACTGGACCGCGGCCTGCTCAATCGAAGTCGAGAACGGGCTGCGCGCCGCCACGCCGCCGTAGTCGCACCCGTCCTGCAAATCCTCCGTAAGCAGCAGCACGCAGCCTTGAAGCTGCGCCGCAGCCACGACCAGAGAATCCCACCAGCTCAGACGATGACGCCTCTCGATTTCCCGGCCGCGCATCATCAAGGCCTCGTCGCCGGGCTGGGGCTTCCAATGCAGCAGCGCGCGCACATCGTCCCAGGCTTCGTCCGGCGGCAGGCCCGGGACAAGCTTGCGTGTCAGGTTGACGTAGTACTCCGAAAGCACCTGCACGCTGGTGCGGCCCAGCTGCTCTCGCCACAAATACTCCAGCCACGCGGCCGCGGCTGCCTGCTTCGCTGGATCCCGCCGGTCGCGAGCATAGAGGAATACGTTGGTATCAACGAAGACCGGCCCGGTCATGGAGGTCTGCCCGGGACGGATATCCTCGCCCGGTCTTCGACAACACGACCGGCTTCTTGGCGAGGAAGCGGCGCATCGCCTGCTCGTATTCTCTGGTCTCGTGCATGCGAGCGCGCAGCATGTCGCCGACGATGCGCGACACGCTGGTGTTTTGCCTGGCCGCGTGTATCCGCACCCAGGCGGCGGTCTGCTCGTCCAGCGTTATGGTTACGTTTTTCATGCATGCACGCACGCGTCTCGATGTCCGGCAGGCCGATAATACACGGATTTCGTGTATTTCCTCGTTAGTCTGCCCCCGCAACTCGCCAAGTCGGCGCCGAACACCGGTCGGACCGTGCCCCGAGGGCATATTCGCCCGCTTGGCGGCCAATCTCTGATGCACCGCTAGCCGCCGAAGCCCGGCGTGTAAGGCTGTCCGATTCCCGGTTGGCTGCGCCCCAGGCTCGGCAGTTCCCAGATGCCGGCGCCGGAGGGATTCAACTCGGCGCCGATGTTGGCGTCGATGAGATACGGCCGGCCGGTGGCGATGCCGGCCTTGATGGCTTCGTGCAAGTCGGCCGCCCGGTCCACGCGCACGCCTTCGATGCCGGCCGAGCGTGCCATCGCGGCGAAATCCGGGGTGTAGGGTGCGCCGGTCTCGGGGTGGCGGAAGTCGGTCGCGAGCTCGCGCCCCCCGAGATAGCCGCGCTGCAGGCCCCGAATCGAGGCGTAGGCGTAGTTGTTCCAGACCACCCAGACCACGGGAATGGAATACTCGAACGCCGTGCCGAGCACGCTCGCATGCATGAAGAACGCGCCGTCGCCGCACACCGAGACGCACGGCCGATCGGGCGCCGCGAGCTTCGCACCCAGCACCCCGGCCACGCCGAAGCCCATCGGCCCGAACCCCATCGAGCCGATCAGCGAATCGGGCCGCCGCGGCTGGCAGAACTGCAGCAGCCAGTTGTGATGCACGCCGATATCGCTGACGAGGATCGCGTCTTCGGGCAGCGCCCGGTCGATTTCGTGCGCGGCGCGCTGCGGATGGATGGGCGTCGTATCGGACTGGAAGCCGGGCGCGATGAACGCGTTCCACTCCTTGCGGTAACCGTCGATGGTCTCGAGCCATGCGAGCCGCGGCTGCGGAATCTTCGCTCCCTTGCGCGCATCGAGCCCGCCGATGAGCTGGCGCAGGAAGGTGCGCACATCCGCCATCACCCCCAGCGCCACCGGGTAGTTGCGACCGATCTCCTCCGGATCGATATCGACGTGAATGAGACGGGTCGGCGGTATGGTGAACGAATAGCCGGGAATCCACGAGCTCGACGTGCGATCATCGAAGCGCACGCCGAGCGCGAGCAGCACGTCGGCCTGACGCGCAGCGTGGTTCGCCTGGTAGGCGCCGTTGCGCGCGATCAGACCGAGCGCCAGCGGATGACGCGAGTCGATCGCGCCGGCGCCGCTCGCGGACCACGCCACCGGAATCTTCAGGCGCTCGGCGAGCTGCAGCAGCTCCGCGGTCGCCTTGCCATAGCGCACGCCCTGGCCGACCAGGATGACCGGCCGCTCGGCGGCGAGCAGCATCTCCCGCGCGCGGGCGAGCGCCTCGGGGCTGGCGCCGGCGCGCCAATCGAGGTTCGAGCTCCACGCTTCGGGCAAGGGTGTGCCTTCGCTGCACGGCTACTTGAAGATGTCGAACGGCACATCGAGC
>JBOIEI010000920.1:0-3434 GCA_050741055.1 Burkholderiales bacterium
TCTTGGCACAGGGCCTTGCGTCTCAATCCGCGGGAATGCCGTCGATTCCCGACCTATATCGGCGTTCGGCACCGAATCGCGAGGATGATCGAAGCCCCTTGTGCGCGAGGGTAGACAGCCTTGGCGCAGCGCCGTACGCGGATGCTGCAGGCAGGCGGGCGGAGCCTGCAGGCGTGTTGGGGGGGCGAGCCGGTTCTACCTGGGCAACCATCCATCCGGATCAATGCATGTCGCTAGTTCCGTGAATCGCCGGGGCGAAGTGTGCCGACGGGGGACGGCGCAGGACAAAATCCCGCGATACCGCATCAGCTCAACAAAGTGAGCTGATTACGAGCGGATTTCGGTGCAGGCTCATGTCGCGAACGAAGGCGACGTGATGCCGGAACCAAAAAAAGGCCCGGCGAACCGGGCCTTCTTCGTTGGTGCTCGGCGGCGCTGTTACGCCGGCCGGATGTTCGACGCTTGGTCGCCCTTGGGCCCTGTGGTCTTATCGAAGCTGACCTTCTGGCCTTCGCTGAGCGACTTGAAGCCGCTGCCCTGGATCGCGGAGAAATGCGCGAACAGGTCCTTGCCGCCGTCGTCCGGGGTGATGAAACCGAAACCCTTGGCATCGTTGAACCACTTGACGGTACCTGTACTCATGCTTGCTTTAGTCCTGAAAAGTTGATTTGAGCGCCGGTAGCGCTCGCCGCGGACCGTCGAGGGAGGATTTAAGGGGATCGGAGTAGTGCCGGTGGCGTTACACGGACCAGAAAATCGACGCCTGATGGACCCAGCGCCCTTATACGCGCTCGATCGCGCCCGGTCAAATTATTTTCGCGGACGCACGGCAGGCGCTCATCGCCAGATTCGCCGTACGCGCATCCACGCCGTAACCGCTCGGGTGCCGGCGAAGCAACGTTGACCGTCCGGGTTGCCGCAGGTCGACTAGCGCGCCCGCGGCCGGGCCGGCTTGTCCTTGGGCGCCACGTATACGTAGCCTTGCCCTTCCGCGTCGGCGATGCAGGCCTCGTAGGCCGCATAGCCACGCGACGATTCCGACAGCACGACCCGGCTCACGGAGACCTGCTGCCAGCGCCACTGCCGACTTTCGTCTTTGTAGAAACGCCAGATGCTGTTCATTGTGTCCTCGATTCGAACCTGGAGTATACGTGCTGGGCGCGAACCGGACGACCCTGGCGTCGTGCACGCGTGTTGCAAGCGCATAGAAGACGTGGGCAGGACCCGGGACAAGGAGCAGCCATGAACCCGACACAATATCTGCACGACCTCGGCCAGCGCCTGTGGCTCGACAACATCAGCCGCCGGCACCTGGACGAGGGCATACTGCAAACCTACATCGCCGACTTCGCGCTGACGGGGCTCACCTCCAATCCCACCATCTTCGAGCAGGCGATCGGTGCTTCCGACGCCTACGATGCGTCGATCCGTGCTGGCGCAAAAAGCAGCGCAAGCGACGAGGCGCTGTTCATCTCGATTGCCCTCGAAGACTTGCGGCGCGCGGCCGATCTGTTCCGGCCGATCCACGATTCCACGGCCGGGGTGGACGGCTGGGTGTCGATGGAAGTCTCGCCGCTGCTCGCCTACGATGCACCCGCCAGCGTCGAGGCGGCGAAATCGATCCGCAGTCTCGCTCGGCGCGACAACCTGTTCGTCAAGATCCCCGGTACGGCGCAGGGCGTGCACGCCATCGAGGAATCGATCTTCGCGGGCGTGCCGGTCAACGTCACGCTGCTGTTCTCGCCCGAGCACTACCAGGCGGCGGCCGAAGCGTACCTGCGCGGCATCGAACGGCGCATCGCCGCAGGGCTCGACCCGCGCGTCGCCTCGGTGGCATCGCTGTTCGTGAGCCGCTGGGATCGCGCTGTGAGCGCGAAAGTGCCGGAGGAGCTGCGCAATCGGCTCGGCATCGCGGTCGCCGGAATGACCTATTCGGCGTATCGCGAGTTGCTCGACTCCGAGCGCTGGCGCAAGCTCGCCGCCGCAGGCGCGGTTCCGCAGCGGCTGCTCTGGGCCAGCACGGGGACGAAAGATCCGAGCGCTCCCGAAACGCTCTACGTCGAGGCGCTGGCGGCGCCCGACACCATCGATACGATGCCTGACGCGACCCTGCTGGCGTTCGCCCGGCACGGGGCGCTGAAGAAATCGCTCGCCGACGATGCAGTCGAGGCGGCCACGATGCTGGATCGCTTTCGCGCGGCGGGGGTCGATGTCGCTGCGCTGGCGGCGCAGTTGCAACGCGAGGGCGCGCAGGCGTTCGTGAAGTCCTGGCAGGGGCTCATGAGCGGTATCGCCGCCAAGCGCGCCCGCTTCCAGGCCGAGAGCGGCGCTCGGCTCGCGACCTGATTCGTGTTCTCGCGCCTGACGCCGTCGTCAGGATCCTCCGCGCTTGTGGCGGCCGCGCAGCGGCTGATCGTCGTCGCGTGCGAGGCCGTACACGACCGCGAACACCGCGACGCCGATCAAAACGACCAATAGCGCGATGGCGATCACAAGCATGGTAGTTGTGCCGAGGGACCTCACAATCTCGGCGTAGAGGGAAGTGCGGGTCAGGCCATAGAACAACAAACCCGGAGCCACGACGAGCACGAGCAGGACGATGGTGAGTGTTCGCGTGCGCATCCGTCTCATCGCTGCGGCGCCCAGACTGAAGTTCCTACTCGCACGCCCCTGAGCGAGCGTGGGCTCTGATAGGATCGCTCCGGTGCTTGCGGGTTCACCGTCGATGCACGATTTTGGGCAAAAGATCGCGCCCTTCACACGATACGAGCGAAGAATCCATGAAGAAGGATCGATTGCAGCAAAGTGCGCT
Organism: Burkholderiales bacterium; assembly: GCA_050741055.1. Lineage (GTDB taxonomy): Bacteria > Pseudomonadota > Gammaproteobacteria > Burkholderiales > WYBJ01 > WYBJ01. The sequence continues at coordinate 2,813 of JBOIEI010000920.1, forward strand.
GCTTGCTTCCGGTCGCGGTCCGTCGCTCGGCGGGCCGCTGCGGCTGCGCGACGAAGGCAGCTTTTTCGTCAACGGCCGGGTGCTGACCACGCAGTGGCCGAACGTCCCCAATTCCGGCATGGATGCGCCGGGGCATACCACGGTCGAGCAGATGTACGTGCAGTATCGCATCCCCGAAACGCCGAACGGATTGCCGCCGCTGGTCATGGTGCATGGCTCCAACCATACCGGGGCGACCTGGGAGACGACGCCCGACGGACGCGAAGGCTGGGCGACCTGGTTTGCGCGCCAGGGCTTCAGCGTCTACGTGGTCGATCATTCGGGTCGCGGGCGCTCCGGCTTCGCCGCCTCGCGGATCAACCGCGCGCGCGGTGAGGCGCAAGCCGCCGATATCGCCGTACCGGTTGCCACCCACGAGCGCGCGTGGATCAACTTCCGCATCGGGCCGGGCTACCTGCACGCGTTTGCCGACACGCAGTTCCCATTCGAGCACTTCGCCGCGTACAGCGCGCAGCTGGTGCCGAACACCGAGGTGACGCTCGAGGCGGGCGGCACCACCACGGTGAGCGCGCTGGCGGCGCTCATCGATGCGATCGGGCCAGCGATCGTCATGGTGCACTCG
>JBOIEI010000921.1:0-2765 GCA_050741055.1 Burkholderiales bacterium
CGGCAGGATGGCGCTGAAGCATTGGAGCCTCCGAAAATTGCTGCTACTCATCACTGAAGGGCGCTATAGCTGTTGCTGCTTGCATTTCGCGCGTCCCACCCGCCGCCCAAAGCCCGGAAGGAGAAGATGCCAGCACGCGCAACTTCGGTTTGCGCCTGCGCCTTCTCGTCGCGCATCCGCAGCAGGTTGCCATTGGCATTCAGCACCTCGATCAAGCTGACGACGCCGCCTTTGTAGGCGGCAAGCGAGTTCTCGCGCGCACGCGCGAGTGACGATTCACCCTGCGTCAGGATGCCGACTTGGGCCTCGCGTTTGACGAGGGCCGAAAAGGAGTTCTCCACTTCCTCGGTCGCCCGCAGCACGGCCAGCCGGTATGCCGCGAGTGCTTCGGCCTCCTGGCCATGCGCGGCGGCGATCTGGGCATCGACGCGGCCGAAGTCGAACAAACGCCAGCGAAGTCCGAGGACGCCCTGGGCTAGGTTCGCACCGCTGGTGAAGAGATTGCCGCTCGCTATTGCGGTGGCGCTGCCCAGCAGTGCGCCGAGCGAGAACTTGGGGTAATACTCCGAAATCGCCACGCCGATGCGCGCGTTGGCTCCTGCAAGGCGCCGCTCGGCCACGATGAGATCCGGTCTGCGGCGAATCATCTCGGCCGGAGTTCCGGTCTCGGCGAGACCCGGAGCGACCGGGACAGGTGCCGCCGGGCTCAGCTCGGCGCGGTAGGTTCCCGGCTGTGCCCCGAGAAGCACATCCAGCGCATTCATCGCCGCATCCAGCCCGGCTTCAAGGACGGGGATTTGCGCCTCGACCTGAGCGAGCGAACCCTCGGCTTGGCGCACCTGTAGTTCGGCGGCGATCCCTTTCTGGTACTGGAGCATGACCGTGGAGAGAAGCTGACGCCGCGTCTCCGCTTGCTTCTGGGCGATCGCGATGCGCGCCTGCAATCCTCGCACCGTGACGTACACATCCGCCGTTTGCGCGGCCACGGCCAGCCGCGTCGCAACCGCGCCCGCTTCCGATGCCTGATACTCCGCGCGCGCGGCTTCCTGCCCTCTCCGTAGGCCGCCGAACACGTCGATTTCCCAGCTCGCACCGAGGGTGGCCTCGTAGTAGCTACCACTGCGGTCGAAGCCGGGCGTGGAGTTGAGCACCTGCCCCAACGGGGTCTCGACCGATTGGTAGGTTCTTGCACCCTGCGCGCTCACATTGGCCGATGGAAGCAGCGCTGCATCTGCCAGGCGCAACGACGCGCGCGCTTGGGCGACACGAGCTGCCGCTCGCGCCATGTCCAGATTCTGGTCGAGAGCGAGGGTGACGAAGCGCGTCAGCAATGGATCATCGAAGCCGGCCCACCAGGCTTCGAGCTCAGCTTTGCTCTGAATCTCCCGGCGCGCGATGCCGTCCTGACCGAGAAAGCGGGGCGACACGGAAATGTCGGGCGATCGGTAACCCGGACCGACCGCGCAACCCGTCAAGAGGCTGGCGCTCAGCAAAAGGACGGCACGGTAATGACGGCGGCGCATTGAAGAGTGCCTTGAGGTTGAAACTAGATTTCTTTCCCTCATGTCGACGATCCCTTTTGCAGCGCGGCTGCCGTAGACCAGGGCCGCCTCAGCGAGCCGAACCAGGCGCCGCCCGCGACGGCGGCGAAATTGATGAGGCCAGCGGCGACAAGCCCGAGGCTTTGCGCCAAGAACACGTACGAGAGCTCTCCGGTCCAGCGCAGCGCGAGCCAGCCGGCGAGCGCCACGATCGCAAGGCGCGCCACGGCGCCGAGCAGCGGCCACAGCAGCCGGCCCGCACCTTGCGATGCGAAGTAAAGCGACAAAGCGAGGCCGAACAATCCATAGAAGGGGCCTACCGTCCGCAGGTAGGTCGCGCCGGCCTCGAGCATCTGCGGATCACTGTCGAAGAGTGAGAGCCATGCTACCGGGAAGGCGGCGGCGCAAAGGCCGATTGCCTCGGTGACGACGAAGGCCATGGCAGCGCCGATCCAAGCGGTCCGCAACGCACGCTCGCGCTGTTGTGCGCCGATGCTCGTCCCGACGATGGCTACCAGCGGTGCGCCGAGGCCGAAGACGAGCGGCACCAGCAGATATTCGAGCCGCGCGCCGGTGCCGTAGCCGGCTATCGCGGCCGGGCCGAACTCGCCGACGAACGCCGTACCCATGATGATGGTGAGGTTCGTTGTCATGGTGACAAGCGCGGCGACTGCACCGACACGGAGGATGTCGCGAAAGAGCGGCCAGCGGAGCCGCACAGCGCGCAACGACGGATGCAGCACGCTGCGTCCGCTCCAGAGATACGCGCCAAGCACAAGGCAGCCGATGGCGTAGTACGAAACAAGCGCCACCGCACCGCCTGCGATGCCGAGGGCGGGGAGCGGTCCCCAGCCGAAGATAAGCGCCGGCGACACCGGAACAAGGAAAACCACGCCGATGCAGGTAACAGCGGCGGGGAACGCCATGTTGCCGGTACCCCGGAGGACGGCGCCGAGCGAGTTGAAGAGCCATACCAGCACCGCCGCGGCGAAAACCCAGTTCGAGTACGTCAGCGCGGCCTCGAGCGCACGTCCGCTTCCACCCATTGCTTGGTAGAGCCAGCGCCCGCCGCCGAGCATACCGATCGTGAAGACCGCGCCCAAGCCAAGCGCGATCGCCAGCGCATGTAGTGCCAGCGCACTCGCATCCGCGCGGCGCCCGGCGCCGAGCGCTCGCGCGATCGACGAAGCGATGCCGCCGCCCATCGCGCCCGCGGACATCATC
>JBOIEI010000922.1:0-5381 GCA_050741055.1 Burkholderiales bacterium
GGGTCGGCGTGGCGCTCGGCGCAGCCCAGGAACCGGCGGCGCGGGCTGCGCGCCGCGTTGCCGAGAAATGGCGCAGCGGCGGGCGAGCGCACATCGTGCTCGGTCCCGCGGTCGCGCCCGCGGCTGCGGCCCTGGTCAACGGCACTATGGCGCACTGCATGGACTACGACGACACCCACATGGATGGCGCGGGGCACATCAGCGCGCCGACCTGGGCAGCCGCGCTGGCGCTGGCAGAGCACTACGGCAAGAGCGAGCAGGAAGCGCTCGCCGCCTTCATCGCCGGGTTCGAAGTCTCGGCGCGCCTGGGCGCTGGCGGCTACGGGCGCAAGCTGCAGCACGTTGGCTTTCATCCGAGCGCGGTGTTCGGGCGTTTTTCCGCGGCCGCGGCGGCTTGCGTGCTGCTGGGTCTGGACCGAACGCACATCGCGCATGCGCTCGGCGTGGCCGCGACAACGGCCGGAGGACTCAACGCATCGTTCGGCACCATGAGCAAGCCGTTCCATCTCGGCAAGGCCGCGATGGACGGCATCCTCGCGGCCGATCTGGCGAGCGAAGGATTCGAGGCCGCAACCCATCTGCTCGATTCGCCGGACGGCCTTTCGGGCGCACTGGTGCAGGACCGCTCGCTGCGGATCGATCCTGGCGAATTCACCGACGGGCAGGCATTGCTGCGCAACGCTTACAAGCCCTACGCCTGCTGCAAGGCGACGCATGCGTGCGTGGACGCCGGGCGGGAATTGAGCAGGCAGGTCGAGGCGGAGGCCATTCGCCGCGTCGTGCTGGGCGCTTCTCCCATGACCTTGCGCGTCGCATCGCGCCCGGATCCGAAAACGCCGCTCGAGGGAAAGTTCAGCGTCGCGTACTGCACGGCGCTGGCGCTCTCGGGTTATCCGGCAGTGGAGAGTGATTTCTCCGAGACGCGACTCACCGATCCGAAGGTCCGGGCGCTCGTCGCCAAGTCCGAACTGGTCGTGCAGCCGGATACGGAGCTGACGGAAGGCTTCGTCGAGGTGCAACTCGCCGACGGGCGCAGCCTGCGCGCGAACGTACCGCTTGCGTTGGGCAACCCGGGCAATCCGATGAGCTGGGAGGGGATGGAAGCCAAGTTCGCCGGCCTGGTCGAGCCGGTGCTGGGTCGCGATACCCGGCCGCTATTCGAGTCGCTGCGTTCGTTCGAGGCGCCCGGCACACTGACTCGGATGGTCACCCTGATAAGCCGCAGCTGACGTACTCGAGCGTCATTCCCGCGCAAGCGGGAATGCAGGCGGGCCCTCCTGGGCGCTTGCTTGTGCAGAAGCGGTGTTGGCGCGGGAATGATGCTTTCTACGCTCGCCAGCTTGTCAGCGTTCTGCCAACTCCAGCAGCGCCGCTGTCAGCACGCGTGCACCGGCGGCGAGATCCGAAGCCTTGGCATTCTCCGCCTCGTTGTGCGAGATGCCTTTCTCGCACGGTACGAAAATCATGCCGGTCGGACACTTACGCGCCATGTAATTGGCATCATGACTCGCACCGGACGGCAGACGCATGTGCGCAAGCTGCAGTTCGCCGGCGGCGCGCTCGATGGAATCGACGACGCCGGCATCGAACACGCACGGATCGTCGTGCAATGTCGGCGTCACCTTGACCGTGCACTGGCGGGCCGCCGCGCGGGCGAGCGGCTCGACGCTTTTGCCCAGCCGGTCGATGGTCGCCGGATCGGGGTGGCGCAAGTCGACCGAGAACAGCACGTGGCTCGCCACCGAATTGGGCGAGTTGGGCGTCACCAACATGCGGCCGACGGTGAAACGCGTAATGTCGGTGGGATCGTGCGCCAGCTCGGTGAGCGCGTTGATGATGGCGATGGCATCGCGCATGGCATCCTGGCGCAGTGCGAGCGGCGCGGTGCCGGCGTGATCGGTCTTGCCGAACACCTCGACATTGAACCAGCGCAGGCCCTGGATGCCCGTGACGACGCCGACGGTCTTGTCCTCGCGCTCGAGCAGCGGCCCCTGCTCGATGTGGGCCTCGATATACGCGGCCACCGGCGCGTTGAGCGTACGCTGCTTCGCCTCCGGGGTGGCGGCCAGCGTTTTCGCCAGCGCGTCGCGCAAAACCGTGCCCTCATTGTCACGCACGTCGAGGAAGTCTTCGAGCTTGCGCGCGCCCGTGTAGACCGACGAGCCCATCGTGCAGGGCTGGAATCGCCCGCCTTCCTCGTTGGTCCAGGCCACCAGCTCGATGGGCCGGCGGGTCGTGATGCCCGCCTCGTCGATTGCCTCCAGCGCTTCCAGTCCCGCGAGCACGCCGAAGATGCCGTCGAAGCGCCCGCCGCACGGCTGGCTGTCCATGTGGCTGCCGGTCATGACCGGGGCGGCGGTCGGGTCGCTGCCCGGACGGCGCACGAACAGATTGCCGACGCGATCGACCGCGATCTGGAAGTCGCGCGCGGCTGCCCACCCGAGCAGGACCTTGCGCGCGGCGATGTCTTCCTCCGACAGTGCGGCGCGGTTCACGCCGTTGCCCGGGATGGCACCGAGCGTGGCCATCTTCATATGGCGCTGCCACAGGCGCGATTCGCTGATCCGGTCGACCGCATCACGGTGAGCTTCTCGCATCATTCGATCCTCACGTTGGCCGCGCGCGCCACCTTGCCCCACTTGGCGACATCGAGGCGGATGCGCTCGGCAAGCTCGGCCGGCCCGCCCGCCTGCACGAAACCGCCAACGGCGAGCAGGCGGTCCTTCACGTCCTGCGTTGCAAGTACCTTCTGCACTTCGCCGTCGAAGCGCACGATGATATCGCGCGGCGTGCCGGCAGGCATCAGGATTCCGAACCATGAGTCCGCCTCGAAACCTTTCACCGTCTCGCCGATGGCCGGTATTTCGGGCAGCGCAGGCGAGCGGCGGCTGGAGGCGACGCCCAGCGCCCGGATGCGGCCGGATTTGACGTGCGGCAGGGACGACGGAATGCCGTCGAAGAAGAGCTGCACATTGCCCGGAATCAGGTCGGCGATCCCGGGGGCGCTGCCCTTGTACGGCACGTGCAGGGCGCTGAATCCGCCCATCGACTTGAACAGCTCCTGCTCCAGGTGCGACAGCGTGCCGTTGCCCTGCGAGGCGAACGCGATTTCCCCCGGACGCGCCTTCCCGAGCGCGATCAGTTCCTTGATGGACTTCGCCGGCAGCGACGGGTGCGAGACGAGTATATGCGGCACATTGGCGACCAGCGTCACCGGTGCGAGGTCCTTCTGCAGGTCATAGCCGAGGCGCGTGTAGGTGCTCATTCCGATCGCGTTGCTGGTGGTTGCAGCCATGACTACGGTATAGCCGTCGGCCGTGGCCTTGGCCGCGTGCTCGACGCCGAGATTGCCGCCCACACCGGGACGATTGTCGACGATGATCTGCCGGCCCCACGTTTCGCCAAGCTTCTGCCCGATCGTGCGGCTCAGCAGGTCGGCCGAGCCGGCCGGCGGAAAAGGCACGATCAGGCGGATCGGCTTGGTGGGATACGTCTGCGCCGCCACGCCGGATGCGGCGCCCAGGCAAGCGAGCGCATGGAAGCAGGCGATGATGCGTTGCATAATTGTTCCCTCCCGTGGCGGCCAAGTGACCGGCGACACTCTAGCCCAACTATCGTGGGGATTCGATAGGGTGGCGAAATTGCCGCGGATGGGCGCGTTGCGTCGATAGCCGTAAGAGGTTGCACGTCCTTCGCTCGCGGGCAATGCGCAATCCCGTGCCGGTGCAACGACAGGTCGCAGCGGCGGCGGAACACAGTATAAGATTCACTGTCCGGCGCAAAAATGCGTCGTCCCATCGAACTCGAAACGTTGGAGGAGGAATCCATGAAATTTGCCGTACGGGATCGGAAGCGCATCGGCATCTGCGCCGCCGGAGTATTGACGATGGCGTGGCAATGCGCCGCGCAGGCGCAAACGATGCTGCAGATGCCCACGGGCGGCGTGACCGGCAGCTACTACATGACCGGCGCGCCATTGTCGAAGTGCATCAACGAGGTCTCGAAGCTCATCCGGGTCACGCCGAACACCTCCGGCGGCGGCGTGGAGAACATGCGGCGGGTCGACAGCGGCACGGCGCAGCTCGGCATGGTGCAGGTCGATCTGATGTATACCGGCTGGCGCGGCGATAAGCCGTTCGACAAGCCGATGCGCAACTGGCGGGTGCTCGGGGTGCTGACGCCGATCCTGGCGAACCACGTGGTCGTGTTGGCGAGCCAGAACGTGAAGACGGCTTCCGATCTGAAGGGCAAGACGTTCGCCATCGGCGCACCAGGCTCGGGCGCGGCGGTGCAAATGAAGCTCTTTCTCGATCAGACGGGCTTGAGCAAGGTGATCAACGCGCGCATGCTGCCGCACCAGGACTACCCCACCATGCTGCTCGACGGCAAGATCGACGCGATCAACCGCGCCAACAGCGTGCCGGCAGCGGTGGTGGAGGAGATCGCCGCGCAGAAGGACATCGTGCTGGTCGATTTCTCCAAGGAGCTGGAGCAAAGCAAGTTCCTCGAGAAGCATCCGTACATCTCCAAGTACGTCGTGAAGGGCGGCACGTACAAGGGCCAGAAGGCCGACGTGACGCTGTTCGGCACGGCCGGGTTCCTGGTCGCGCACAAGGACGTCCCCGAAGCGATCGCGTACGAGTTCACCAAGCTCGCCTACTCCGAGCAATGCGTGAAGCAGGTCAGCACCGCGTTCAAAGGCGCGAACCTGAACCGCAAGGCGCCGCTCGAGGGCAACATCGGTCCGGTTCATCCCGGGGCTGCCAAGTTCTGGAAGGAGAACGGCATCACGGTACCCGAGCCGCTGCTGAAGTAACCGGAGGGCGGGCGTGTCGAACCCACCGGTGATCGAGCTCAATCGTTTCCAGCGCCTGCTGCAGGACTGGGAGGGCGCGCGCACGCTGCGCACTTTCAGCGGCGTGTGGCTGCATGCCTTCAAGCTGGTTGCGGCCAGCTACAGCCTGGTGCTGATCTACTCGGTGACGGTGAGCCTGTGGAGCTCGTCGACGCTGCGCGGGCTTTTCATCATGGCGATCACGTGCATGGTGTTCATGCGCTATCCCGCCACGCGGCGCTCGCCCTTGCATCGGCCGAGCGTCGTCGACATGCTTCTCATCGCCCTGAGCATCGCCGCATTCGGCAATTTCGTGGTCGACTACGAAGAAATGGCGTGGCGCACCGGCGCACCGAATTTGCGCGACCTCGTCTTCGGCGCGATCGCGATCGTGCTGGTGCTGGAGTGCTGCCGCCGAGCGATGAGCGTGATCTTGCCGGGCCTGGCGCTGATGCTGCTCCTGTACGCCTGGTTCGGTCCCGACCTGCCTGGGGAGCTTTTCAGTCACCAGGGATTTTCCGCGGCCACGATCGTCGGCGACGTGTAC
>JBOIEI010000923.1:0-4396 GCA_050741055.1 Burkholderiales bacterium
TCGTTGCCTTGCGCCAGCCCCACCGGGCCGTCGACGAAATGCGCGGCAATCATGTCGAAGAGCATGATGCCGCCCTCGCGCGGGCTGGTCCATTGATGCCACGCGCCCACCTGCACGACGATGTCGCCCGGGTGCATCGCAATCTCGCCGTCGTCGAGCCGCAGCACGCGCTCGCCGAAGAGCTGGATGCCGTAATCGATGGTCTCGGTCTTGTGCATCGCCGAGGAGTACGCGTTATTGCCGCCGCGGTCCCAGGTGCGGCTGGGCGAACGCAGCTTCGGCGGATGATCGGGCACCGCGTCGCGGTCCTTGGCAGCATCGTAGTTCGCGGGCCTCGCCACCGATTGCACCACGCGCAAGTGCCCACCCTGCGCGGGTCCCGGAAAGTCGTACGGCGTGTTGCCTGCGTCCGCCTCGCCCGCGATGGAGAGCAGCGGATCGTTCCATACCCACAGGTTGGTATGGCCGCGGCCGCTGCCCATCGAGGCCTGATGGGCGTTCGGAGCTGGGCCGTCCCACAGCACTTTCGATCGCCCCCGCTCGTCGTTCGCAGTGACGATGCGCCGGATCGGTCTGAGCTCAGCCATCGCGCTCCTCCAATTGGTTTCGTGCCGTTCACACGTCTGGCGATTATGCCACCGCGCCGCCGCGCCGTTCCTGGAGCCAAGAGACCGGGTGATCAGCCGTCGCGCCGAACGATCAGCGCATCGACCACCTTCACGCCGGCGCCGCGCTCGAACACGAGCAGCGGATTGATATCGAGCTCGGCGATCTCGCCACCGAGATCGTGCGCGAACCAGGAGAGCCGCACGATCGCCTCGACCAGCGCTTCGATATCCGCGGGCGGCGCACCGCGCACGCCTTCGAGCAGCTTGTAGCCGCGCAATTCGCGCAGCATGCGCCGGGCTTCGTCGGCAGTCACGGGCGCGATCCGATAGGCGATATCGCGCAGCACCTCGACATGAATGCCGCCGAGACCTGCCGCGACGACCGGCCCGAACACGGGATCGCGCACGATGCCGAGCATCGTCTCGATGCCCTTGGCCGCCATCTCCTGCACCAGCACACCGTTGATCGCGGCCGCAGGCGCGAATTGTTGCGCCGATTGTGTCACCGCGTCGAATGCTTGCCGAACGGCGGCGTCGCCGTGCACGCCGAGCCGGATCGCGCCGGCTTCGGTCTTGTGCGCGATGTCGGGCGAATCGATCTTGATTGCGACCGTGCTACCGAGCGCGCGAGCGTGGGCGATGGCTTCCTCGGCATCGCGCGCGAGCATCTCGCGGGTGGTTGTGAAGCCGTAGGCTGCGAGCATGGCCTTCGCTTCCCGTTCTGTGAGCCGCTTGCCCGCCCTTGCCAGCAAAGCGCGCGCTGCGCTGGCATCGGCGCGGGCCGGGCGTTCCGGCTCGCGTAGTCCCGCTTTGAATTCGGTGACGAGGGCGCCGAAATCGGCGGCGGCGCGCACGGCCCGCAGGCAGGGCAGGGCGTTGCGATAGACCGGCGTGCCCGCTTCGATCAGGTCTTTGGCGCTGAAAGCGCGATCGTCGTTGCAACCGCCGACCCACAGCATGGCGGCAGGCTTGGCACATTGCCGTACCAGCTCGGCGCCGCGCTCGATGTCCTCGCGCTTGACGAACGCGAAGATCGGCGTCACCACGTCGATGGCTGGATCGTCGGCGATCGCCGTGAGCGCACGGCGGAAGTTCTCCGGCTCGCCGGTGGCGAGCGAGGTCATGTCAGTGGGATTGGACACCTTGCCGTAGCCCGGCATGAGCTCCGCCAGCTTCGCCTGCGTGCTCGCGCCGTACTCGGGCCATTCGATGCCGAGCGTTTCGCCGACATCGGCCAGCTGCACGATGTTGCCGCCGGTCGCCGCCGCCGAGGCCGCGCGCCGGCCCTTGGGCCAGCGCCGCGTGCGCAGCAGGATCGCCATCTCGTAGAGCTCGTTGGTTTCCGCCACCCGGATCAGGCCGAACTGGCGAAAGGCGGCATCGAAGATGTCGTCGGCGCCCGCGATCGTTCCGGTGTGCGAGGCCGCCGCGCGGCTGCCTGCCGCGGTGCGTCCGAACTTGAGCACGACGATCGGCTTCTCGCGCTCGGCGGCCTCGCGCGCGAGGCCGATCAACTTTGCGCCATCCTTCACGCCTTCGATCGCCATCAACACCACGTCGGTCGCGGGTGAGCGCAGCATGAAGCGCGCGAAGTCGATCGAGTCGAGATCGGCTTCGTTGCCGATGCTCGCCTCGTAGCTGATGCCGAGCCCGATTTCCTGCGCGCGCCACATCACGTTGATTTGGCCCAGGCCGCCGCTGTGGCTCACGACGCCGATATTGCCGGCCGGCCGGCGCGGCCCGCCGATCGCCCCGGTGGAGGCCATGGCGAACGCATCGACGAAGTTGATGACGCCGTTGCAGTTGGGTCCCATGATGCGCATGCCGGTGCGGCGGGCGAACGCGATCAGCTGAGCCTGGCGCTCGCGGCCCTCCGCCGTGCCGGTCTCTGCAAAGCCGCCGCTATAGACGGTCGCGAACGGCACGCCGCGCGCGGCGCACTCTTCCAGCACATCGAACACGCGTTCGGTCGCGACGACGATGCCGACATGGTCCGGCGTCTGCGGCAGCTCGGCGATGCTCGGATAGCAGGTGCGGCCCAGGAGCTCGCGCGCACGCGGATTGACCGGATAGATGGGACCCTGGAAGCCGAAGTTGATCAGCTGGCGAAATACTCTCGTGCCGAAGCGCTCGCCCTGGTCGCTCGCGCCCACCAGCGCAACCGAGCGCGGCGCGAACAGTGGTGTGAGGTCGGTGTACTCGCGCGAGGCGGTGGGCTCGCTCATACGGCCGCCTCCGAGCCATCATCGAGTCGCCGAGGCCAAGGCGTCGGCGGCCTGGCCGCAGTTCGCTTTGCGGCCGATCCCCGCAAGCGGGGCCCCTCGTCCGGTAAGCTCATACGGCCGCCGCCGCGGCGAGCCCGCTCGCTTCACCGACCATCGTCTTTACACCCTCCTGGTTCTCGCACCAGAATTCGACCTCGACCCGCGTGCGTCCGGCTTGCGCGGGGTGCTTGTCGCGCACGACGCCGTGCATGGTGAGCGTGTCGCCGACGAATACTGGCTTGACGAACTTCACCGCCATGCGTCCGCCCTGGACGAAGCCTTCGCCGAGGAAGGCGACCATCATCTCGGAGACATAGGCGGTGGACATCATGCCCTGCGCGAGCGGTGCGCGAAAACCCTTCTTTCGCGCCCAGTCCGGATCGGTATGGATCGAGCGCGGGCGAACGCCGGAGTAGCAATCGATTTGGCGTTGCGAGATGGACTTGGTGAGCGGGGGCAATTCTTCGCCCACGCGGATCGTATGATCTGCGATCAGAGCCATGGGGTGCCTTGAATCGGAAATGCCTTCATATCGGTGCTGCCCTTCAATCGGGAACCTATTAGCGACATTCGCCTCGGCCCGCCGCGCTCCTTCGGCTGGCTTAAGAATGTCGCTAATCAGGGTCGGGAATGCCCCTTAATCGGGGAAGATCATCTGGGTGAATTGTCCGCGCACCAGCACCTCGCCCGATTCCTCGCTGGTCACGAACTCGGTCACCATGTAGTGGCGGCCGCGCTTTTCGTACTTGTCGATCACGCGCCCGCGCGTGCGCACGCGCATGCCCACGCGGATGGGCTGCATGAACTCGAATTGCATCTGGGCGTGCAGTCCGGCGTCGACGACGTACTTGTTGTGGCGCATGAGCAGGGCCTGATTCGCGGTGAGCGTCGGGTGCGCGATCGGGCCGTCGAAAGGCGAGTCCTCGAAGTACCAGGCGTGATGATCGTCCACCGCATAGGCGAAGGTGTCGACGTCTTCGGGCTTCACGACCAGATCGGTCGACTCGAGCTCCTCGCCCACCTGCACGGTGTCGTAGGCAATGCGCTTGAAAGCGATCATGGCAGACTCTGCGCTTGGAAAGTGCGTATGTTAGCGCGAGCCGCGCACGGTACTGCCGGGCGCGCTCCACCATGCGAATCGAACCAACATCCGGAACAATTTGCAGCCGCGGCCGCCGGGATGTGCCGGGCGCCTGCGTTCAGCCGGCCGCTGCCGGCGTGCCGGGTCGTTGATGTAGCGCAAACTCTCCGCTGCATCGCGATGTAGCATCGTTCGGGCACGTTGCGTGCAACAGGAGCGTCGGCTCCGCGCATGTGCAGGAGTATGGAGACGGGGATCAAATGACGTCGAAGCAAGCGCCCGCCACTAACAAGGCAGGATCGGCCAACAGCGGGTCCGCCCACAGGGAAACCAGCCAGGCGAACAGGGCGGACACCACCGCCGAAGCGCGTTGGCGGCGCACCGCGATCGCCGCTTTCTACCGCGCGCAGGCGCGTAGCTTCGCACCGGGCAGGGAACTGGAA
>JBOIEI010000924.1:0-12864 GCA_050741055.1 Burkholderiales bacterium
ATCGGTGTGGAAACCGCGGTCGTCATCGGCGGCGGCAACATATTTCGCGGCGTCGCGCCTGCGGCCGAGGGCATGGATCGCGCAACGGCCGATTACATGGGCATGCTGGCGACGGTGATGAACGCCCTGGCGTTGCAGGATGCGATGCGCCGCGTGAGCCTCGCCAGCCGGGTGCAGTCGGCGCTCAACATCGAGCAGGTGGTCGAGCCTTACATTCGCGGCAAGGCGATGCGCTACCTGGAGGAGGGCAAGGTCGTGATCTTCGCCGCCGGCACCGGCAATCCGTTCTTCACCACCGATACGGCGGCGGCGCTGCGCGGCATGGAAATGAACGTCGACATCGTGCTCAAGGCGACCAAGGTGGACGGCGTCTACACCGACGATCCAAAGACGCACCCGGAGGCGATGCGCTACAAGCGGCTCACCTTCGACGAGGCGATCCAACGCAATCTGCGCGTCATGGACGCCACCGCGCTCACGCTGTGCCGGGATCAGAAGTTGCCGATCAACGTATTCAGCATCTTCAAGCCAGGCGCGTTGCGGCGTGTGATCACCGGCGAGGACGAGGGAACCCTGGTGACCTGGAAGTCGGAGGTGCGTGATGACCGTGGCTGAGATTCAAAAGTCCGCAGAGCAGCGAATGCACAAGAGCATTGAAGCGCTGAAGGCCGACCTGGGCAAGATACGCACGGGTCGCGCGCACACCGGGCTGCTCGATCATGTCGTCGTCGATTACTACGGAACGCCGACGCCGGTGCCGCAGATTGGCAGCGTGAGCCTGCTCGATGCGCGCACGCTGGCGGTGACGCCGTGGGAAAAGAAGTTGCTGCCGGCGGTGGAGAAGGCGATTCGCGATTCCGATCTGGGCCTGAATCCTGCTTCCGACGGCGAGCGGGTGCGTGTGCCCATGCCGCCTCTGACCGAGGAGCGACGGCGCGATCTCATCAAGGTGGTGCGCCACGAGGCCGAGAACGCCCGGGTGGCGGTGCGCAATATTCGCCGCGATGCCAATACGCACTTGAAGGACATGCTGAAGAAGAAGGAAGTGCCGGAGGATCAGGAGCGCAAGGCGCAGGACGAGGTGCAGAAGCTGACCGACCGCTTCATCGCCGAGATCGACAAGATCCTGCAGCAGAAAGAAGCCGATTTGCTGGCAGTTTAGCCATCATCCCGTGCCCCGATGAAATATCCAGGCTAGGTCCCAGGGAAGGCCGTTCATTTTGTTCAAGAGCACGACGCTTGCGGTACCCGAGGTTGGCCCGGTGCCCCGGCATATCGCCATCATCATGGACGGCAATGGACGCTGGGCACGCACCCGCCACCTGCCCCGGGTGGCCGGGCATCGCAAGGGCGCGGATGCGGTGCGCGCGACCGTGCGTGGATGTGCCGAGCGTGGCGTCGAGTTCCTGACGCTGTTCGCCTTCTCCAGCGAGAACTGGCGCCGGCCGGCCGAGGAGGTTTCATTCCTGATGGACCTGTTCGTGACCGCGCTCGAGCAGGAGGTCGCGAAGCTGCATGAGAACGCCATCCGCTTCCGCGTGATCGGCGAGCTCAGCCGGTTCGAGCCGCGCATTCAGACATTGATCCGCGAGGCCGAGGCGCTGACCGCGGCCAACACGCGCCTCACCCTGACGGTGGCGGCGAACTACGGCGGGCGCTGGGATTTGATGCAGGCGGTGGAACGGATGCTGGCGGATCGTCCCGAGCTCGCTCGCGGCTTCAGCGAGCAGGACCTGGGCGCGTATCTGGCGATGAATTACGCGCCGGAGCCGGATCTGTTCATCCGCACCGGCGGCGAGCAGCGCATCAGCAATTTCCTCCTGTGGCAGCTTGCCTACACCGAGCTTTATTTCACCGACACGTTGTGGCCCGATTTCGACGCGGCGGCGCTGGAGCGGGCGATCCAGTCGTATCGGCAGCGCGAACGCCGTTTCGGCCGAACCAGCGAGCAACTGGTCGAAGAGGTAACGCCGCGCTTGCCTCGGGCCGCGGGCACGGGATGAGCTTCGGGCGACCCGTGCTCATTCGCCGTATCCTGACCGTCGCGATCATCCTGCCCCTGTTCCTCGCCGGATTATTCTGGCTGCCGCAGCCGGTGTGGGGCGCGGTAATGCTGGTGGTCGTGGTGCTGGCCTGCATCGAGTGGGGCGCATTGGCGGCGCTCGGTCCGCGCGCTGTGGTCGCGTTTACGCTGCTGGTTGCCGTCGCATGTGTCGCAACCGCCTTGGTGCGGCTGCCCGGCGGCGCATTGGTGCTCGCGGCTGCGATCGCATTCTGGCTCGCCGTGGTTCCGTTTTGGTTGCGCCGCGCGCTGCCGGCCAGCTCGGTGGCGCTGGCGCTGGCCGGGGCCATCGTGCTCGTTTCAGCCTGGTACTCGCTGTACGTGCTGCAAGAAACGGCGGCGCGCCTGCTCGCTCTGCTCGGGGTCGTATGGATCGCCGATACCGCCGCTTATTTCGTCGGGCGGCGCTTCGGCCGACGCAAGCTCGCTCCCAGCATCAGTCCCGGCAAGACCTGGGAGGGCGTGCTTGGCGCGATCGCCGGTGTCGCCGTGTATTATGGGTTGCTGTGGTGGCTATGGGCGCCCGCCTTCCTCGCCGGCCACCGTGCGACCGATCTCTTCCTTGTTGCGGGCATGCTGGCATTGAGCGTGGAGGGCGATTTGTTCGAGTCCTGGGTGAAGCGGCGCGCGGGCGTCAAGGACAGCGGCACGATACTCCCCGGCCATGGCGGGGTGCTGGATCGAATCGACGGCCTGGTGGCGGCCTTGCCGCTTGCGGCACTCGGCTCGGTTATCGGTTCGACCTGAGCGGATAGAGCACGATGCAGTCCATTACGCTACTCGGATCGACTGGCAGCATCGGCACGCATGCGCTGTCCGTAATCGCCCGGCATCCGCAGCGCTATCGCGTGCTTGCGCTGAGCGCGCACACGCGCGCGGACGCCTTGGTGCAGCAGTGCTTGCAGTTCCAGCCCGCGTACGCTGTGCTGTCCGATTCGCTGGAGGCGGAGCGTGCGTACCGGCGCCTGCGCGAGGCAGGCTGCGAGTGCACGGTCCTGTGCGGCCAGGAGGGATTGGTCCAGGTGGCGAGCCTGCCCGAGGTCGATGTCGTCATCGCCGGTATCGTCGGTGCCGCCGGACTGCAATCGGGGCTTGCCGCCGTGCGAGCGGGCAAGCGGGTGTTGCTCGCGAACAAGGAAGCGCTGGTGATCGCGGGCGAGGTGTTCATGGCGGCCGTGCGCCGCCACGGCGCCACGCTATTGCCGATCGACAGCGAACACAGCGCGATTCACCAGGCGCTGCCGCGTGAATTTGCGGGCGACCTCGATGCGGTGGGCGTGCGGCGCATCGTGCTGACCGCGTCCGGCGGGCCCTTCCGGTTGCTGCCTGCCGAGGCCCTCGAGGCGGTGACGGCCGAGCAAGCGTGCGCGCACCCCAATTGGGTCATGGGGCGAAAGATCTCGGTCGATTCGGCCACCATGATGAACAAGGGTCTGGAGGTGATCGAAGCGCACTGGCTGTTCGGGGCGGACGAGGCGCGTATCGGCGTGGTCGTGCATCCGCAGAGCATCGTGCACTCGATGGTGGAGTATCGGGACGGCTCGACCGTTGCCCAACTGGGCCAGCCCGACATGTGTACGCCGATCGCATATGCGCTTGCGTATCCCGAACGCATCGATGCCGGTGTGGAGGCGCTCGACCTCACCCGGGTCGGGCGGCTCGACTTTCACGCCCCCGACCCGGAGCGCTTCCCGTGCCTGCGGCTCGCCTACACGGCGCTGCGCCAGGGCGGTACCACGCCCGCGGTGCTGAACGCTGCCAACGAGATCGCCGTCGAGCGCTTCCTTGCCGGCGACATCCGCTTTCCCGCCATCGCCCGTCTCGCCGAAGACGTGCTCGGGCGCGTCGCCTGGAACGCCGCGACGACGCTGGAAGCCGTTCTTGCCGCCGACCGCACGGCGCGCGAACATGCGCGCAGCTGGTCCATGCAGCCGCGTCCGGCAGCGGTGCGGCTGCCGGCCTATTCGCCGTCCTCCGTCTGAGTCATGACGCTGCTGACAACGCTCATTGCATTCGTCGTTGCGCTCGGCTCGCTGATCCTGTTTCACGAGCTGGGCCATTACTTGGTGGCGCGCGCGCTCAATGTGAAGGTGCTGCGATTTTCCATCGGCTTCGGTCGCCCCCTGGTGAGCCGCACCTACGGCGCCGACCGCACCGAGTGGGTGATCGCTGCCTTTCCGCTCGGCGGCTACGTCAAGATGGCGGACGAGCGCGAAGGCCGGGTCGCGCCCGAAGATCTGCCGCGTGCGTTCAACCGCCAATCGGTCTACCGGCGCTTCGCCATCGTCGTCGCCGGCCCGATTGCCAATTTCCTGCTTGCGATTGCAATCTACTGGGTGCTGTTCATGTCGGGCATGCCGGGGCTGCGCCCGATCCTGGACGAACCCCCGTCCGCGACCCCGGCGCGGGCGGCGGGATTTCACCAGGGCGATACGCTGCTCAAGATCGGAGCCGAGCCGGTTGCAACCTGGCAGGATGCCCGCTGGCTGCTGCTGCAGCATGCGGTAAACCGCGAGTCGGTGAAGATCGAAACGAGCGACCACAAGGGCTACATCGACGTGCGTACGCTCGATCTGTCGAGCCTCACCAGCGAAGATCTCGACAGCGACTTTCTGCGCGCCGCCGGATTGCTCCGATTCAACCCACCCCTGCCGCCGGTGCTGGGGCAGGTGATCGAGGGTGCGCCGGCGCACAAGGCGGGGCTGCGCGAGGGAGATCGCGTGGTCGCGATCGACGGCATTGCGGTGAACCGATGGCAGGATGTCGTCGCCGCGGTGCGCGATCGTCCCGACGCAACGCTCGTGCTCGACGTGGAACGCGACGGTACGCGCATGCAAGTGAATGTGGCGACCGATGCGGTGAGCGAAGGCGGCGGCACCATAGGACGCATGGGCGCGGCGCCGAAAGTGGATCGGCAATCGATGCGCGCGGTGCTGACCGAGGTGCGTTACGGGGTGGGCGAGAGCCTGGTGCGCGCGGTCGGCAAGACGTGGGAGACGTCGCTGTTCAGCTTGCGCATGCTCGGCAAGATGCTTACGGGTCACATCTCGCTGAAGAACCTGTCGGGGCCGATCACGATCGCCGATTACGCCGGCCAATCCGCACAGGTCGGTTGGATCGCCTATCTCAGCTTCGTCGCCTTGATCAGCATCAGCCTGGGCGTGCTCAACCTGCTGCCCGTGCCGTTATTGGATGGGGGGCATTTGATGTATTATACGATCGAAATTCTAAAGGGCAGGCCGGTCTCCGAGCGTGCCATGCAGATCGGTCAGCAAGTCGGCATGGCGGTGCTCTTCACCTTGATGCTCCTCGCCCTCTTCAACGACGTGAACCGGCTCATCAGCAACTAAACCAGAATGCGATTTTTGCGTTTGCTGTTGCTTAGCGCGCTGTTGATCGGATGCCGCCTGGTGCACGCGCTGGAGCCCTTCGTCGTGAAGGACATCCGCGTCGAAGGCATCCAGCGAACCGAAGCCGGAACGATCTTCAGCTATCTGCCGATCAAGGTGGGCGAGACACTCACCGAAGAGAAGGCCGCCGCCGCTATTCGCGCGCTTTATGCCACCGGGTTTTTCCGCGACGTGGTGCTCGAGGCGGAGAACGGGGTTCTGATCGTCACCGTGCTGGAACGGCCGAGCATCGCGCAAGTCGACTTCACCGGCGTGCGGGAATTCGAGCCCGACCAGTTGAAGACGGGGCTGAAGCAGGTCGGGCTTGCCGAAGGCCGGATCTTCGACCGCTCGCTGCTCGAGCGGGCCGAACAGGAGCTCAAGCGCCAGTACGTGAGCCGCGGCAAGTACGCCGCCACCGTCACGACCACGATCACGCCGCTGGAGCGCAACCGCGTCTCCATCAACTTCGCGGTCGAGGAAGGCGACGTCGCCAAGATTCGCCAGATCAGCATCATCGGGGCCAAGGCGTTTGCGGAAAAGGAGCTTCTGAGCCAGTTCGTGCTGCGCACGCCCGGGCTCATGACCTGGTTCTCCAAGCACGACCAGTATTCGCGCCAGAAACTGCAGGCTGACCTGGAATCGTTGCGCTCGTTCTATCTGAACCGCGGCTACCTCGACTTCAACATCGATTCGACCCAGGTCTCGATCACGCCCGACAAGACGGATGTCTACATCACGGTCGGCGTCACCGAGGGCGAGAAGTTCACCGTCTCCGACGTGCGCCTGGCCGGTGAGCTGCTGCTGCCGGAGGCGGAGCTGCGCAAGCTGGTCACGATCAACCCCGGCGACGTTTTCTCGCGCGAGCTGCTGACCGAATCGACCAAGGCAATCTCGGACCGTCTCGGCAACGACGGTTACGCGTTCGCCAACGTCAATGCTGCGCCAGAGGTGAACCGGGAGAAGCGCCAGGTCGCATTCACCTTCTTCGTCGACCCGGGACGGCGCGTCTATGTCAGGCGCATCAACGTTCTCGGCAACACGAAGACCCGCGACGAGGTGATCCGCCGGGAGATGCGTCAGCTCGAAGGCGGGTGGTACTCGGCCGAGCGGGTCGCCAACTCGCGCAGCCGTCTGGACCGGCTGGGCTACTTCGACGACGTCGCCGTCGAGACTCCGAGCGTTCCCGGAACGACCGACCAGATCGACGTCAACATCACGGTCAAGGAGAAGCCGACCGGCAACCTCCTGGTCGGCGCAGGTTTCTCCAGCAGCGAAGGCCTGGTGCTGTCGGGCGGAGTCACACAGACCAACGTGTTCGGATCGGGCAACCACCTGGGCCTGCAGCTCAATACCAGCAAAGTGAACACGGTCTATTCGCTGTCGCTCACCGAACCCTATTTCACGGTCGACGGGGTAAGCCGCGGCTTCGACATCTACAAGCGCGACATCGATCCCACGGAGATCGACTCGGGGCGCTGGCGCACCTCCACGATCGGCGCACAACTGCGTTTCGGGGTGCCGATCAGCGATCTGGACACGATCAACTACGGCATAGGCGTGGAGCGCACCGAGCTGAACGTGTTCAGCGACAGTCCGCAGCGTTTCATCGATTTCGTCGATACCTTCGGCGAATCCAATTCGACCCTGCTCGGCACGATCGGCTGGTCACGCGACAATCGCGACAGCCTCATCTACCCGACCAAGGGGCGCATGCAAAGGCTGTCGCTCGAGTCGGGCCTGCCCGGCGGCAGCCTGCGCTACTACAAGCTGTCTTACCAGCACCAATGGTACTGGCCGATGACGCGTTACTATACGCTCATGTTGAATGGCGAGATCGGCATCGGCGATGGCCTGGACGACAAGCCGCTGCCCTTCTTCAAGAACTTCTTCGCCGGTGGGGTGAGCTCGGTTCGCGGCTACGAGGCGAATTCCCTCGGCCCCAAGGACCAGTTCGGCGATCCGATCGGGGGCAGCAAGCGGGTCGTGCTCAATGCCGAATTCCTGGTGCCGTTTCCGGGGCTCGAGAACGACCGTTCGGTGCGGCTGAGCGCATTCGCCGACGCCGGCATGATCGCCGACAAGTTTTCAGGCGACGAATTCCGCAGCTCGTTGGGTGTGGCCGTGCTCTGGGTGTCGCCCCTGGGGCCGTTGAAGATCAGCGTGGCCCAGCCCATGAACGACAAGCCGGGCGACAAGAAGCAACGCTTCCAGTTCACCTTCGGCGCCTCATTCTGACAATGCTGCCGCTTGTCCGAGGAGATACACCTTGAACGCCGCTCGTCTCGTATGCCTGCTTGCTCTGCTGGGCCTGCCGCTTGCGGCTTCGGCCGCAGAGCTGAAGATCGGTTTCCTCGATGCCGAACGCATCAACCGCGAGTCGGCCCCGGCGATCCGCGCCAGCAAGGAGCTGGAGCGCGAGTTCGCGCCGCGAATCCAGGAGCTGCAGAACATGGAGCGCCAGCTCAAGGAAGGTCAGGCGGCCATGGAGAAGGAGGCGATGACCATGAGCGAAAGCGAGCGCACGCGCCGCGAGCAGGAGCTCGTGCGCATCAACCGGGAATTCCAGCGCGCCCAGCGATCCTATCGCGAGGATCTGAACGCACGCCGAAACGAGAAGCTCGCCGATCTGTTCCAACGCGCGAACAAGGTGATCCAGCAGATCGCGGAGGCGGAGAAGTTCGACCTGATCCTGCAGGAAGCGGTCTATCGCAGCCCGCGCATCGACATCACTGACAAGGTCCTCAAGGCCCTTGGCGAGTCGAAGTAGCCGGCTGCCGAGGTTTTCTCCGAAGCGCGCCGATGCGTCCAGCCGCCCGCTCATTCCTGCTGGGTGAACTGGTCGATCTGCTGGGCGGAGAGCTCGAAGGCGATGCGGCACAGCGGCTGACGCAGGTCGCGCCGCTCGAATCGGCCGGTCCTGAGGACATCTCGTACTTTGCCAACGACGCCTACCGCGGCGAGTTCGAGGCAACGCGTGCCGGCGCGGTCGTGCTGCACCCGTCGAACACCCGGCCCGGCCTCAACTGCATTTGTACCGGTAACCCGCAGCTGTATTTCATCCGGGTGCTGGAATTGTTTCATCCCGACCCGAGCGCCGTGGCCGGCATCCATGCGCAGGCCTGGGTGCACCCCGAGGCGGAAGTGGCGGCGAGCGCCGAGGTCGGCGCATTCGCGAGTGTGGAGCAGGGCGCCCGTGTCGGCGAACGTGCGCGCATCGGCCCGGGGTGTCGCATCGGCTGCTACGCCGAGATCGGCGAAGGCTCGAGCCTGCATGCGAACGTGACGGTCTATGCCCATTGCATCGTCGGCAAACGCGCCGTGCTCAACGCCGGCTGCGTCATCGGCTCGGACGGCTTTGGCGGTGTGCAGGATCGAGGCCGCTGGGTGAAGATGCCGCACGTCGGCCGGGTCGTGCTCGGCGACGATGTCGAAGTGGGCGCCAATACCACGATCGACCGTGGCGCCATGGCCGATACCGTGCTCGGCGACGGCGTCAAGCTGGACAACCTCATCCAGATCGGCCATAACGTGCACATCGGCGCGAACACGAGCGTTGCCGCGTGCGCCGGCATCGCGGGCAGCGCCCGCATCGGCGCCAACTGCGTAATCGGAGGCAGCGCAGACATCTCCGGCCATTTGCACCTGGCCGACGGCGTGCAGATTTCGCCTTCGACCATGATCGGCCGCTCCATCGAAATCCCGGGCCGCTACACCGGCATATTTCCCTGGAGCGAGCATCGCACCTGGCTGCGGATTGCGGCCGTGCTGCGGCGTCTCGTCGACTCGAGCGGCCCAGGGAGAAAGCGTTCAGGGAGAGCGCGTTCGGGCGCAAGCCCCAAGCGCAGACAAGTAGATCGAGACGATGGACATCAATGAAATCCTGAAGCACCTGCCGCATCGCTACCCGTTCCTGTTGATCGACCGGGTGGTCGGGCTCGAGCCGAACAAGAACATCGTGGCGCTGAAGAACGTAACCATCAACGAGCCGTTTTTCGTCGGACACTTTCCCTACCATCCGGTGATGCCGGGGGTGCTGGTGATCGAAGCCATGGCGCAGGCGGCCGCCATCCTGACCTTTCGCAGCAACAACCACCTGCCGGACGACAAGTCGATCTATTACTTCGTGGGCATCGACAATGCGCGCTTCAAGCGCCCGGTGATTCCCGGCGATCAGCTCATGTTGCACGTGAGCATCACGCGCGCGCGCGAATCCCGCGGGCTGTGGAAGTTCAAGGCCGAGGCCCGGGTCGACGCCAACCTGGCGGCGGAAGCCGAGTTGCTTTGCACGCTGCGTAACCTCTGAGCGACCCGGGAGCGAGCCCGAGGCGACAAGTCATGACGGACGCCATCCATCCCACCGCCGTCGTTCATCCGGCCGCGCGATTAGGCGCGGGCGTGTCGGTCGGTGCCTTCAGCATCGTCGACGAGCATGTCGAGATCGGCGCCGGCAGCCGCATCGGCCACCATTGCGTGGTGACGGGCCATACCCGGATCGGCCGCGACAATCGCATCTTCCATTTCGTGTCGCTCGGCGAAGCGCCGCAGGACAAGAAGTACGGCGGCGAGCCCACGGGGCTCGAGATCGGAGACGGCAACACCATCCGCGAGTTCGGCACCTTCAACCGCGGCACGGTGCAGGATGCGGGCGTCACGCGGCTGGGCAACGGCAACTGGATCATGGCTTACGTGCATCTGGCGCACGATTGCCAGATCGGCAACGACACGATTTTCGCCAACAACGCACAGCTCGCCGGTCACGTGCACGTCGGCGATCATGCGATCCTCGGCGGCTTCACCACCGTGCATCAATTCTGCCGCATCGGGGCGCACTCGATCACGGGCTTGAGCAGCGTGATCGTGCACGACGTGCCACCTTACGTTACGGTGGCCGGCAATCCCGCGGCTGCGCACGGCATCAATAGCGAAGGCCTGCGCCGCCGCGGATTCTCTTCCTCCGCAATCGATGGCCTGCGGCGAGCCTATCGCACCCTGTACAAGTCCGGTCTGACGCTGGAGGAGGCGAGGCGCGCGCTCGCTGGGGAGGTCGATGCGCTGCCGGAGCTGCGCTTGTGGCTCGATTTTCTCGCGCTTTCGAAGCGAGGCATCGTGCGCTGACATGGCGGCAGCGGCCCGCGCACCGACCGTTGCCATCGTCGCTGGCGAAGCTTCCGGCGACCTGCTCGCCGCCTCGCTCGTGAACGCGATGCACGCGCTCGACCCTTCCATCCACTTTACCGGCGTGGCGGGCGCGCGCATGCAGGCGGCGGGCGTCGAATGCCTCTATCCAGTCGAGAAGCTGGCCGTGCGTGGTTACGTCGAGGTGCTGCGGCACTTTCGCGAGATCGTCGGCATCCGGCGCGCGCTGCGCGCACGCTGGCTGCGCGATCCGCCCGATCTCTTCATTGGCGTCGATGCGCCGGATTTCAATTTTTCGCTGGAAGCGGATTTGCGTCGCAGCGGCATCCCGACGGTACACTACGTGAGCCCGTCGATCTGGGCCTGGCGACCGCAGCGCATGAAGAAGATCCGCAAAGCCGTGACCCACATGCTCGCCCTGTTTCCGTTCGAGGCGCCGCTGTATCAGCAGGCCGGCGTGCCGGTCACGTTCGTGGGGCATCCGCTGGCGGACCTGCTGCCGGCGCAGCCGGACCGGCTTGCCGCGCGCAAGCAGTTGCGGCTGTCGCGGGAGGCCACCGTCGTGACCTTGCTGCCGGGTTCGCGCGAATCCGAGCTCGAGCAGCACGCAAGTCTGTTCGTGCGTACCGCGCGCCTGATCGCGGCGCGCCGGCCCGATGTATTGTTCCTGGTGCCGCTGGTCAACCGCACGACACGCACGCTGTTCGAGACGGCGCTCGCAAACGACGGCGCGCCCGGCTTGGAGATGCAGCTCCTGTTCGGGCATTCGCACGAAGCGCTGACCGCGGCCACCGTGGGCTTGGTAGCCTCGGGCACCGCGACCCTCGAGGCGGCGCTGCTCGGCTGCCCCATGGTGATCACGTATCGCGTGCCCGCGCTTACCTATCGCATCATGTGGCCGCAGCGGCGCCTGCCCTATATCGGGCTGCCCAATGTGCTGGCCGGCGAGTTCATCGTCCCGGAGCTGCTGCAGCACGACGCGACGCCGGAAAATCTCGCCCAGGCGCTGCTCAATCTGATCGCCGATCCTCTGGTGCAGCGGCGCGTGGAGGCGCGCTTCACGGCACTGCGTGCGGGCTTGCGCCGGGGCGCGGCCAGCACGGCGGCGCGCACTATCTTGCCGCTCATCGCGCGCGCGCCATGAACATGGAAGCAACCATCGTATGCGGCGTCGACGAAGCGGGCCGTGGCCCGCTGGCGGGGCCGGTGTACGCGGCTGCCGTCATACTGGGTGCCGGGGTGCGACTGCGCGGCTTGGCCGATTCCAAGATGCTGACGCCTGACGCACGCGAATCGCTGCGCGTGCGCATCGAGCGGCGCGCCATAGCCTGGGCGGTCGCGAGCGCCTCGGTGGAGGAGATCGATGGCCTCAATATCCTGCAGGCGACGCTGCTCGCGATGCGCCGGGCGGTGGAACAGCTCACGTGCCTGCCGGCGGAAGTGCTGGTGGACGGCTTGCACTGTCCTCCGCTGAACTGCCCGGTCCGCCCGGTCGTGCGCGGCGATGCCACCGTCAAGGAGATCTCGGCGGCGTCGATCCTCGCCAAGACCGCTCGCGATCGCTACATGGTCGATCTCGATAGCGTTTATCCGCAATACGGCTTCGCGCAGCACAAGGGCTATTCGACCCCGGAGCACCTCGACGCGCTGCGCCGTCATGGCGCCTGCCCGCATCATCGGCAAAGCTTCGCCCCGGTGCGCGACGTCTTATACTCGCTGTTCTGATTGCCCCCGCAAACTGTCAGGCCGCCGACGGCTTGGCGGTTGACTCGAGGCAATGGCCTTGGAGGCGCCGCGATGCGCATTGCTCTGCTGCTCCACTTGCTCGGGGTGACCGTCTGGATCGGCGGCATGTTTTTCGCATACATGGCATTGCGTCCGGCCGCGGCGCACTTGCTGCAGCCGCCGCAGCGTCTGGCGCTGTGGCGCGAAACGCTCGGACGGTTCTTCACCTGGGTCTGGATATCGATCGTCGCGCTCTACGCCTCCGGGCTGCACATGCTGGCGTCGGCTTACGGCATGCGAGCGGCGCCGGGATATGTACTGGCGATGGCAGCCATCGCGACCGTTATGACCGCCATCTTCGCGTACGTCTATTTCGGGCCCTTCCGTGTGCTCGCGCGCGAGGTCGACGCCCAGAACTGGCCCGCGGGCGGGAGCGCACTCAATCGCATTCGGCAGCTGGTGGCCACCAACCTTGTGCTGGGGCTCGTTACCATCGGCGTGGCCGCCTTCGGCGGACTGTTGAGCTGAGCAGCGAAGGCGGTACCAGGG
>JBOIEI010000925.1:0-3654 GCA_050741055.1 Burkholderiales bacterium
TCGGCGCGCGCCCGTGTACGAAGGCCTTCGTGCGCGACATCTTCACCGGATACCCTTCGTTGCAAACGTCCCCCAACTCCGGGTGATGGATGATCGGGTGCATCTCGCGGTGGTGCAGTTGCGGGTCGTACTCGACGCGGTCCTCCGCGCTTTGCACCACGGCGGCGACGATGCCCGCGGCCTGGCACTTGTGCATGATGTCGTAGCGCCGCCTTGGGCGCGTCCAGTGGCCGACGATGGCATCGAGCTCGTCCTGGTTCGCCACGCGCGCTTCGTTGGTGGCGAACTTCGGATCCAGCAGCAGATCCGGCCGGCCCATGAGTCTGCACAGCGATTCGAACTGCGGCTGCGTCTCGCAGGCGACGAAAACCCACCAGGCCTGTCCGTTACGGTCCCTGCCCGCACAGCGGTACGTGTTGTGCGGCGCAGCCGCGGGAAAGATCGAGCGATTGCCCGGCGGGAAATCCGGCCGCCGCGTGCGCCGGCCGTTCACCTGGTAGTCGAGCATGTAGGTTCCGAGCATCGACATCGCACCCTCGGTGACCGAATAGTCGATGTAGAAGCCCTTGCCCGTCTTCTTCGCCTCCAGCAGTCCCTGGACCAGCGCGAGGCCCCCCATCCATCCGCCCATGACATCCAGATACGAAAACCCCCAGCCGGCCGGCGGCTTGCCCGGCAGACCGGAGGCCAGCGAAAGGCCCGACTGCGCGGCGGCCGTCGGGCCGAAGCTGCGATAGCCCTTCCACTCGCCGGTGTGCCCGAAGCCCGAAGCGCTCATGTACACAAGCCGCGGGTTCAACTGGTGGATGCGCTCCCAAGTCAGCCCCCAGCTCGGCAGCACTTCGGCGCTGAAGTTCTCTACCAGCGCATCGCAGACACCGATGAGGCGCTCGACGATACCGATCCCTTCCGGAAGCTTCGTGTTGAGGCTGATCGCGAGCTTGCCGTGATGCAGCGTGTTGAAATATGGCGCAGCGTAGAGCTTCTTATCCCCCGGGGCCTGAGCGGCCGGCGCCTCGTCGCGGAGCGTGTTGAACTGAGGATCCGAGTAGATTTTTTTCGTGCCCGGCAATTGGGCCGCCTGCGGCTCGTCACTGATTATGCTCGGCGTCGCATTGAAGCGATGATCGTCATAGCCGCCGGCGCGCTCGACGTGGATGACCTCGGCGCCGTAATGCGTGAGCAGGCGTGGTGCCCACGGCCCCACGGTCTTCCACGTGAAATCGAGAACGCGGACACCGGAGAGGACGCCCGGACGCACAGGAGATCTCGGGCTCATCGTATCGCTCCCGCGGCGGTCAGTGATGCAATGTTCTCCTCGGATAGGCCAAGCTCCTGCTGCAGCACCTGCCGGGTGTGCTCGCCGAGCAGAGGTGCGCGGCGCCGCGGCTCGATTCCAATCGCATCGCACGCGACCGGCCCGCGCGGGTACGGAATGGCGCGGCCGATCTCCGGATGCTCGATCGAGCGCCAGTAGTCGCGACTTCGGTAGTGCGGGATGTCGTAATTCTCCTCGGCGGCGTGCACGAGGCCCCACGAGATGCCGTAAGACTGCGCGCGATGGAAGCACTCTTCGCCATCGCTGGCGGCGATGAGGCGCGCGATGGCGTCACGTATGATGCTGCCCGTCCGGTACTCGGACATGCGGAACGCCTCGTCCTGGTACTTTGCGTCGTGCAGCTCGCCCGTCACGCCCTTCTCGTCCATCCACTTGATCAGACGCTCCCAGACGCGCGCACCGAAGTTCTGCATCACTGCAATCATGTACTTGCCGTCCGCGGTGGGAAGCTGCAGGGGAGGCTGGCGTTTCGGATTGGCATGCATGCCGGTCTGGCGGTACATCGTCTGGCCGTAGTACATCCACTGCGGCACCGCGGCTTCGGTACCGATCGAGCAGGCGTCGTGGATGGAGACGTCGATGTACTGGCCTTCGCCGGAGGTGAGCCTGTCGAAAAGCGCGACGGTGATGCCGTGGAGGGCGAAGGCGCATCCCATGTGCCAGGCGTGATTCCCCTGTCCGCCGATCGGCGTCGCCAGAGGCTCCGAATAGCCGCTGCTGGACATCTGGCCGCCGAGGGCAAGATGGGCGGCGGCGTTCATCTGCAAATCGCGCCAGGGCCCGTCCTGCCCGAAGTCGGTGAGCGAGGTATAGATAAGCGTCCTGTTTTCCGGGAAGGACCCATAGTCCAGGCCGAGCTCCGCCAGGGTCCCGGGCGGCGTGCTCTCCAGGAAAACATCGACGCGCGCGAGCAGCTTCTTCAGGAGATCCTGAGCGGACTTGCGCATGATATCGAGGGCGACGCTCTCTTTGCCCGTGTTGTTCCACCAGTAGTCCAGGCAACGATCGGGATCGGGCTTGTCGTCGACGAAGGGGCCGCACCAGCGGCCGGCACTGCCGCCGATGGGCTCGATCTGGATCACGCGCGCGCCTCCGTCGGACAGCAGCTTGCCCGCCCACTGGTTGCGGCGATTGGCCAGCTCGACCACGGTGAGCCCTTCGTAAACCCCGCTCATGCACGCCTCCTGATTTCGACGGCCGGTCGTGACGACCGCTTCGGGACGCCTGCGAACGATGCTAGCACAGCGCGGCGGCGCGACGCTGCGGCGGCCCTGCAAAGGGTCGATCAAGCATTCCCGGGCTCTTAAGCCTTGGCGCGAGAGTGCCGTTATACCCAGTGCCGCAGCGGTATGCGGCGCAACCGGGCTGCGGCCGCAAGCTCTCGGAACCCGCCTCGCCGATTCAGGCAGGTGGAAACCGCGCTTGCCGCCGCATTCCCACATGAAACGAAAGACCGTCAACCCGCCGCCGACGGAGGCGCGCCGATGAACGATTCCGCCGTAGCCGTGCACAAGGCAGCCGCGCAAGCCGCCGCTGGCGGCCGGCCCGAGCCCGGGTTCAGGCCTTTGCGCTACTTCTCGGTGTCGGGCCTCGTCGCAATCGCCGTGGCGATCGTGCTGCTGAGCACGCTGTGCCGGGCGCTCGCCGTAAAGGATCTGCGCGAAATTGGCGAGCGCAACAACGTCGCGCTCGCCCAGGCATTGGCCAACGTTCTTTGGCCGCGCTACGGCGAGTTCCTGTCCGATACCGCCGCCCTCGATGCAAACGCCTTGCGAGCGCACCCGCGGATAGCGCAGCTGCACCGCGAGCTGCTGCAGCACGTGCGCGGGATGTCGGTCGCGAAAGTGAAGGTCTACGACCTCTCCGGCAGAACGGTGTATTCGAGCGAAGCGCGCCAGATCGGCGAGGACAAACGCAGCAACGGAGGCTTCCTCGCCGCGCGCTCCGGACGCGCAACGAGCGAGATCAGCCACCGCGACCGCTTCAGCGCTTTCGAGCAGACCATTGCCGATCGCGATCTGCTGTCGAGCTACGTTCCGCTCGTGACCGGATCGCCTGGCCGCATCGCCGGCGTGTTCGAAGTCTACGACGACATCACGCCGCTGCTGCGACAAATCGCGCGTACCCAACTGCTCGTGTCCGGCGCCACCGCCGCCGTATTGGCTGCCTTGTATTCGGCGATGTACCTCGTGGTGCGCCGATCCAACGCCGTGCTGAGGCGCCAGGCGGATGAGCGGCGCGAAGCGCAGCTCTCCATGGACCGCGCGAGCGAGTTCCTCAACAGGCTCGTCAACGGCCTGCCCAATCCCGTGTTC
>JBOIEI010000926.1:0-3758 GCA_050741055.1 Burkholderiales bacterium
AACGGCGGCACCCAGTCCTGCTTGAACAGGATCTTGATCATGTCGGCCACGATCTGCAGCGTGCCGAAATAGCCGACCCGGTTCGGCCCGTAGCGGTCCTGCCAGAAGCCGAGCAGCCGCCGCTCGACCCAGGTCAGCACCGCGGCGAGCAGCAGCAGCGCCCCCAGGATGCCGAACACGTTCAGCAGCCCCATGCCGAGCGCGCTCATCGCCGCGGTTCCTCGGTCGGCGCCCGGCGGATCGTCATCAACGCGGGGAGCGGCATCCAGGCAAGTCCGTGGATCCCCACCGTGACGGCGACCAGGCCGGGCGCAAGCGCAGGTGCGAGCTCCACCTCGACCCGATGGCGCTGGCCTGCGTGCTTGAGCTCGACGAAGTCGCGTTCGGAGACGCCGAGGCGGGACGCATCGTCGGGATGGAGCGAAACGCGAGCCGCGCCTATCCGCGAAGCCATGGCTGGGGCACGCGAGGAAAGCTCTTCGGCACCGAAGATCGGGTAGCGCGCGATGACCAGCCATTCGCCGTCCCGGCGTGCGAATGCGGGCGGTATGGCGGTTACTTCTCGGGACGGACCGCCACCCGCCTCGATCAATCTCACACCCGGGTCGCCGCCCGTCAACGGTCCACCCACTTCCTGCTGAAACTTGTTGAGCGCCTGCACGGAATTCCACCCAGGCGCCCAGAAGAACGGATAGAGCGCGCCCGGCATCTCGCCGTAATAGCCTTCCATCGAATTGCTGAAAGGCGCATCCGGATTGCGCTGCGGAATGGGCTCGCGCACGCTGCCATGCGCGTGCATCGCCGTGCGGCCGCTATAGCGGTGCGGGGCGCTGCGCAGCGGAAGGTTCGCGATCCTGAATTGTGCGCCCGGGGCGGCGTCCGCAATCGGCGCGAGCTCAGGCAACGCCTGACCGAGCGCGGCGATGACGTCGTCGAGCGTCCGCCAGCGCGGCTCGCTGCGGTTCACCGCAGCGGCGGCGCGGTCGAGCCAGCGCCAGCTTTCTGCAACCTCGTCCTGCGGAAAGAGCACCTGGAAAAAGCGCTGCGCGCGCCCTTCGTTGTTGACGAGCGTACCGTCCGCTTCTGCAAAGGTTGCGGCAGGCAGAATGATTTGCGCATGGCGCACGGTCTCGTTCAGCGTGTGGTCCAGGGCGATCACATGCTCCGCGACGCCGAGCGCCGCTGCCACGCTTGGATGGTCCGCGCGCCGAAAGAGATCGTTCTCGAGCACGACCACGGTGCGCGTGCGGCCGAAGCGCAGCGCGTCCAGCGCGGCACCGAGCGGTGCGCCAGCCATCAGCGCCAGCCCCAGGCTGTTGCATTCGGGAACAGTGAGCGAGATGCGCGCTTCGCGTCCGGTCGCACGCAGTGCCCGTGCCACGCTCGCTACAGCACGCAACACCGCTTCGCTGCCCGAAGCGACGCCCGAGACGACCAGTGGCCGCTTGGCGCCTGCAAGCTGCTGCGCAATCCGAGAGGCTACGTCGCGCAGCTCACCGGAGAGGTCCGCAACGTCCGGCGCGGTCGCATCGATCGCATGCGCGACCGCGAAGCCGAGCCGTGCGATGTCGTCGGGTGCGGCGCGAACGCGTTGCGTCGCGATGTCGTCCAGGCGCGTCGGCATCGGCGTTGCGAGAACGAGCGGGCCCGGGTTGTCGCGTCCCGCGTCGCGCACCGCCGCATCCTGCCACTCAGGCACCCGTTGCGCGGCTGCGACCGCGATCGACTTCTGCCGCACGGCCTGGCGCAGGGCGAGCGCGAGCCGGGGTGCCGTGTCGCAGACATCCTCGCCCAGCACGAACACCGCATCGCATGCCTCGGCTTCGCGCAGCGACGCGACCGGCGCGGGTGCGGCACGCAGGATGTCGAGGATCACCGAGAGCAGCCGGTACTCGATGTCCGACATGCCGGCATGGAAGCGCTCCGGGCCGACCAGCTCGCGCAGCGCGAAGTTCGATTCGAGCGATGCGCGCGGCGAGCCGATGCCGATCGCATGCCCGGTTCGCAGCAGGTCTGCGAGCCCCTCGAGCGCCGCCTCGCCCGTCACCGCTTCGGCCACCTCGCCTTGCGCGAGGAGGGGCCTCCGGATGCGCGACTCGGCATTGACGAAGCCGTAGCCGAAGCGGCCGCGGTCGCAGAGGAAGTAGCCGTTCACCTCGCCGTTGTAGCGATTGAGAATGCGCCGCAACTCGCCGTCGCGCGCATTGGCGATGGTGTTGCAGCCCAGGCCGCAGTGCACGCAGATCGAGGGTGCGCCCTCCATATCCCACTTGCGCGCATAGACGGCGGAAAGCGTCTTGTCGGTGAAAACGCCCGTGGGGCAGACTTCCACCAGGTTGCCGCTGAACTCGTTCTCCAGCGTTCCGTCCTCGTGCCGGCCGAAATACACGTCGTTGTGCGCGGCATGGACGTCGAGATCGCGCCCGCCCGCGTAATCCCGGTAGAAGCGCACGCAGCGGTAGCAGGCGATGCAGCGGTTCATTTCGTGCTTCACGAACGGACCGAGATCCTGATTGCGATGCGTGCGCTTGCCGAAGCGATAGCGTCGGTAGGTGTGACCGCTCATGAGCGTCATGTCCTGCAGATGGCACTCGCCGCCTTCCTCGCACACCGGGCAGTCGTGCGGGTGATTGGTCATCAGCCACTCGATCACCGATCTTCGGAATTCCACCGTTTCCGCATCGGCGATCGAGATGCGCGCGCCGTCGGCGGCCGCTGTCATGCACGCCATCACGATGCGGCCGCTGCGATCGTCGGCGCCGCTGTATTGCTTCACGGCACACTGCCGGCATGCACCCACCGATCCGAGCGCCGGGTGCCAGCAGAAGTAAGGAAGGTCGAGGCCGGCCGACAGGCACGCCTGCAGCAGGTTGTGGGCCGGGTCGGCCGGATAGTCGCGGCCGTCGACGTGGATCGTCGCCATCAACTTCTCCACGGGCAGCCGCGGCCGCGGATGTGGCGCTCGAACTCGTCGCGGAAGCACACCAGGCCGCTTTCCAGCGGCGCCATGGCGCCCGGCGCGTGCGCGCAGAAGGTCTTGCCGGGACCGAGAAAGCGCGTGTGCATTTCGAGAATGCCGAGATCCTCGTCCTTGCCTTCGCCGCGCTCGATGGCAGCGAGGACGCGCTCGGTCCACGGCAGTCCGTCGCGGCACGGCGTACACCAGCCGCAGGATTCCTGCGCGAAGAAGTGTTCGAGGTTTTGCAGCATGCCGATGGGGCAGGTGCGATCGTCCAGCACGATCGCGGTGCCGGTGCCGAGCCGGCTGCCGGCCTTCTCGACCGAGGCGAAGTCCATCGCAACGTCGAGGTGCTCGGGAGTCAGGAACGCCGTCGATGCGCCGCCCGGCAAGAGCGCGCGCAGGCCGTAGCCGTCGCGCATGCCGCCCGCATGTTCCTCGATGATTTCGCGCAGGGGCGTGCCCATCGGCAGCTCCCATGCGCCCGGATGCTGCACGCGCCCGCTCGCGCCGTAGATCTTGGTGCCGCCGTCCGGCCCGCGGCTCAAGCCCCGGAACCACGCGGCGCCGCGATTGACGATGTGCGGCACGTTGCAGAGCGTCTCGACGTTGTTCACCACGGTCGGCCGGCCCCACAGCCCGCTCGCCTGCGGAAACGGCGGCTTCGCGCGCGGAATCGCCCGCTGCCCTTCGAGCGAGGTGATGAGCGCGGTTTCCTCGCCGCACATGTAACGCCCGGCGCTGCCGTGCACATGCACTTCCAGGCTGAACGGCGCGCCGAGGATGTTGTTGCCCAGGT
>JBOIEI010000927.1:0-5823 GCA_050741055.1 Burkholderiales bacterium
AACCTCGACTCCGGAGGAATTCCTGGCGCATGTGAAGGCCGAGACGGCGCGCTGGGCGCGGGTCGTGAGCGCGGCCAATATTCCGTCGCAATAGGGCGCGAGGCGGACGAAAGGAGCACACCATGCAGGCACAGGCGGCGGTGATGCGGCAACCGCACGGGCGCTGGTCGATGGAAACGGTGACGGTCGCCGAGCCCGGGCCGAACGAAGTGCGCGTGCGCGTGGTCGCAAGCGGCATTTGCCAGACCGATGTGCACGCGCGCGACGGCTTCTTCCCGATTCCCTGCCCGGCCATCTACGGCCACGAAGGCGCCGGCATCGTCGAGAAGCTCGGGGCCGCCGTGACGACCTTGGCTGCCGGTGACCACGTCATCATGGCCAATCCTTCGTGCGGCGAGTGCGCGGATTGCCGGGCGGGCTTCGAGACGTACTGCGTCAACGCGCCGCGGCTCAAGCACACCGGGTTGCGCTCCGACGGAGCATCGATCTCCTTCCGCTGCGGCGACGAGCCCATTCACGGCTCGTTCTTCCAGCAATCGTCGTTCGCCGGCGTCACGCTCGCCATGGCGCGCAACACCATCCGCGTGCCGAAGGACATACCGCTCGACATTCTGGCCGCATTTCCCTGCGGCGTGAATACGGGCGCCGGCGCCGTGCTCAACGTGCTCAAACCCGCTGCGGGCGATTCCTACGTCGCTTTCGGCACCGGGACCGTTGGCTTTGCCGGAATGCTGGCAGCGAAGCTTTGCGGCTGCGATCCCATCATCGCGATCGATCTGTTCGAGGATCGCCTCGCGCTCGCGCGCGAGCTGGGCGCAGCCGCAACCGTGAACGCCAAGGATCCGGACCTGATTGCGAAAGTGCGTCAGCTCGCCGGCGGCCGGGGCGCGCGCTTCTGTCTCGAAGCGGCCGGTTTTCCGCAAGCGCTGCGGGCGGCGGTCGAAGTGCTCGCTCCGCGCGGTACGGCCTGTCTCGTCGGCAGTGCGCGACCGGGCATCGAAGTAAACCTGGAAATGAAAACGATCCAGCAGGGCCGCATCGTGCGCGGCTGCTCGCAAGGCGAGAGCGACGTGCAGCGCTTCCTGCCGCGGCTGATCGACCTGTTTGCGTCCGGCAAGCTGCCGATCGACCGGCTGGTGCGGCACTACCCGCACACAGCCATCAACGAGGCGGTCGCCGACATGCTTTCGGGCCGCACCATCAAGGCCGTGCTGCGAATGGACACCGTTTGATCACACGCCCGAGGAGAATTGCAATGGCATGGAAGTTCGAGCTGCTGGCGCGTTACCCGGTACCGCTTACCGAAGGTCCGGTCTGGGATGGCAAGCTCATGTACTTCACGCATATCCAGGCGCATCGCATCATGCGTTACGACCCGAAGGGCGGCTCGATCAGCGAATGGCGCACCGGTACGAACTTCACCAACGGGCTTGCGTTCGATCTCAAGGGACGTCTGTACGGCTGCAGCTCGGGCGCTCGCTCGATCGTGTGCTTCGATCCCGACGGAAGCATGGCGACGGTCGCGGACCGGGTCGACGGCAAGCGGCTCAATACGCCCAACGACCTCGCCGTCGATCGCAAGGGCCGCAGACCGACCGCGTCGGCTGGGCGATGTATCCATGACTTCGTCAGTGAAAAGTGAAGAGGTGAAGGGGTGAAGGCAGCGCTGCTGCCTTTCACTTTTCACACTTCACTCGTCGCCTCACTGGTCCAACAGATTGGCAATATCGTTGCCCAGCGGCTCGAGGCGGTCGTTCATCGGCCCGATGATCTCGGTGATGAATGCCTCCTCCGTCGCCCAGACCGAGGAATCGTAAGTCCCGCGATGGATGCGGTGCAGCTGCTCGGCGAGCAGCGCGACCGCGATCAAGGGCGCGGCGCGAGCCCAGTTCGGATCGGCCTGGAATGCCGGCCGATCGTACAAGTTGTGGATGCGAATCGACTGCCACATGTCGGTCGGAAGGTGCCAGGTCTGCGCCAGCGTGGCGCTGACCAGGGCATGATCGAAGCCGTAGCGTGAGCGCTCGATCTCGCTGCGCCGGCGCTCGTTCTCGCTTCGGGTCATGGCGAGCAGACTCTCGTATTCCGGATAACGCGTAAGCAGAACCGGCACGCCGCAATCGCGGAACAGCGCGAACGTATGCGCTTCGTCCAGGCGAATCACGTCGAGCTCGCGGGCGAGATAAGCGGCGATCATCGCCACTCGCGACGATGCATCCCAGAATTCGTACATCGCGGGCGACTGCGACGAGGCGAATGCGCGCCGCAGCAACAAACCGGCAATGAGGCGGCTTGTTTCGCGCAGTCCCAGCAACGCGAGCGCGTCCTGCACTGTGCGCGCTTTCTTGGTCAGACCGTAGAACGGCGAATTGATCGTCTTCAGCACCGAAGCCGCCAGCGCCACGTCCTTGTTGATCAAGTGGCTGAGACGGCGGAAGTCGGGCTCGTCGTGGTTGCTTTCAGCCATGAACTCGGCGAGCACCGCGGGGCAGGGCGGAATGCCAATTTCCTTGATGAGCTCCGCGGCCGCAGCGGATGTAACGTGGGTCGTCACTTCGCTGACGCAAATCTGTTCAAATGTATCCATGGGCGCTCGCGTCCGTGCAGTGGTTGATGCGCGAGCCGGAGCCGGCCCGCGCGACAACGGCCATTTCGGCTCGGCCGGCGAAACCTTTAGCGTGAGGCTCCGCCCAGGGCTCAATGACGGTGCGAGGTCCCCGCGGCGGCCTGGTAGTGCGCTCGCAACAGGTCACGACCAAAATCGCCAGCGAAATCGCGCCATACCGTGTGGATGTGATTGCCGCCGTCCTGCGAAGCGTCGTACTCGATCAGGAACAGCGGGCCCTGAATGCGGTAATAGTGCGGCTGGCCGCGTTCGGTGGAACCGGCCCACGCGAAACGAATCTTCTCGCTGCCGCCGTCGCGCACGCGCGCAAGCCGCGCCTTGGCCAAACCCTCCTGAAAGGTGCGCGTATAGGCGTCGATGACTTTCATCAGTTGCGCGCGCTGGCTCGAATCGAGTTGGGCTGCAAGGACGCCCGTATCGGCCAGCGGCTCCACCCGCTCGGCGTTCCTGGTCACGATGTCGCCATAGGTGCGGCTGTCCACGATCGCCACGCGGCGCTGTGATTCGCTCAGCATTGCGAGCAGTGCACGCGCTTCGCCTTCTTCTTCGGCAAGGACGCGCAATCCTTTCTTCGAGCCCGAGCCGACGGTCGCGGGATTCGCACCGAGAAAGCTCGGCGCATCGATCGCCACCCGGTTGCCCGCGAGCGTGAAGTTGAGCGACAGATGGTGGCCTTCGAAGCGCCAACCCCAGGCGGATTTGCGATCCGGGTTGCCGTAGATCGTCAGGTGGTAGCGCTCGGGATCGCGCATCCAGCCGAAGGTCTCCATCTCCCGCAGCACCGCTTCGAGCTCGATGATGTTGACGACCTTGCGATGCCCCACGGCCGAAAGCGCCTGGCGCAGCAACGCGTGCACCGCGTCGCGGCCGGTGGCGTCCAGGGATTTGAGCGCGATGCCGTTGCGATTGCGCGGCGTGTAGTGCCATTGCACGCGATCGGCGTCATCGAAGGCGCGCCTGGCTTGTGCACGGTCTGCAGCCGGCAGTGCAGCCAGAAAACGCGCCGCCGTTACGCGCATGCCCTCGGCTTCGCGGGCGCTTGGGTGGGGCGCATCGTGCGCCGATGCGCTCGCTACGAATGTGAACACCATTGCGGCTGCAACGATATGCGTTGCGAGGCAAAAAGCCGTGCGAGTGGCGATCCGACGGCCACAGGACGTGCGCTGCAAACGACCGGCCCGATCAGGCGGCTTCGACAACGTAGCCCGAGGGCGTTCCGAGGATGGTGGTGCGTTCCATGTCGCGCAGCTGGGTTTCATCGAAGTCGCCGAGCGCCTGGTGCATCGTGCAACGATTGTCCCAGGCCACGATGTCGTTCTTGCGCCATTGATGGCGATAGACGAACTCCGGCCGGGTCGCATGGCGGTTGAGGTAATCGATCAGTGGCTTGCTCTCTGCTTCGGTCATGCCGTCGAAGCGCTTCACTTTTTCGCCCAGGTAGAGCGCCTTGCGCCCCGTTTCGGGATGAACGCGCACGACCGGCTGCGCCACCGGCGGGTTGAGCTTCTTCTGCTCTTCCCGGTGCGCAATACCGCTCTTCGGATCGTTGATCTTGCGCGTGCCCGCGAGCTGGATGCCGTACAGGTCGGCGATCAGCTTCTTCATGCCCTCCGAGAGCGTCGCGTAGGCGAGATACATATTGGCGAAGAGCGTATCACCGCCCACCTCGGGAACTTCCCACGAGCGCAGCAGCGACCCGAGCGACGGCACGGTGGTGAACGACATGTCCGAATGCCATTGCCGCCCCGTATAGCGCGAGTCCGAGGGCGAGCCGTCGGGGTTGGCGCGGTTGGTCACGCGCAGCAGCTCGGGATGCTCGGGATGACGATCGCTCGGCAGGGCCTCGTGCCGGTCGAGCTCGCCGAAGCGACGGCTGAACTCGATGTGTTGCTCACGCGTGATTTGCTGGTTGCGGAAGAGCAGAATGCCGTGATCGAGGAATGCGCGGTAGATCGCGCCGAATTGCGCCTCGCTCATCGGTTGCGCGAGATCGATATCGCACACCTCGGCGCCCAGTGGATACGACAGCTTGCGCAACTCCAGAGCCATGCTTCTCTCCTCGAGTGGAATCTGCGCCAAAGCATACACCGTAGCGATGGGGGCCTGACCGGCGGCCGGCCGGATCAGATCTGTGAGTAGCCCGAGCCCTTGGTGGTAACGCCGCGCCCGGCGGGCTTTTCGATCAAGCCGTACTCGCCAAGGATCTGCTGGCTATAGGTGATGCGCCCATTCACCTTCGCAGCCGGCTCGCTTGCGAGCAACAGCGCCGCGCGCGCCATCAGGATCGGCGGCTCGCTCCTCGGGTCGGATGTCCCGCTGACGAGCTTGTGATAGACCGTCCCCGGCGTCGGCACGACGTGGGACGGCGCGACGGCACTGACCGCGATGTTGTAGGCGGCAACCTCCTGAGCGAGGCCCTGGCTGAAGCGCTCCAGGGCGGCCTTGGTGGCGCCGTACATCGTGCCGCCGCGACCGGCCTCGCGATACGGACCACGGCCCGGGCCGATCGCCGATCCGGACGAGATGTTGACGATGGCTCCGCGCCTTCGCTCGATCATGCCGGGCAGAACCAATTTGGACAGCATGAACGGACCGTGCACGTTGACGGCGAAAGCCTTCGCCCAGCGCTTTACGTCGAAGTCGACGATCGGGACGTAATAGGTGAGCGCCGCGTCGTTGACGAGAATGTCGACTTGACCATGGGCGTCGACGGCAGCCTGCACGAGCTTGCGACAATCGGTTTCGTCGGATACGTCGACCGCGACCGCAAGCGCTTCGCCGCCCGCCTGCCGGATCTGCGCCACGGTGCCGGAAAGCGAGCCCGCGAGCAGCCGATGATCACCTTCGTTGAGCGTTCGCGCCGCACACACGACATTCGCGCCCTCGGCGGCGAACAGCTTCGCGATTTCCTCGCCGATGCCGCGGCTCGCGCCGGTGACGATGGCGACTCGTTCGTCGAGCTTGCCCATGCACGACTCCTCCAGGCGGTCCAGCGGCTAGCCTACCAGAGCGCTGCAATGAAAAAGGGCAGCCGAAGCTGCCCTTTTTCCAGGTGGCCCGAATACGTCTACACGCCGACCTTGCGCCGCCGCGAAGCCACCCAGCCGACCAGGCCGAGGCCCGCGAACATCAAGGCGTAGGTCTCGGGCTCTGGAATTGGCGTAGCCACCACTTGGCTGATCAACTGTCCTCGAATC
>JBOIEI010000928.1:0-13353 GCA_050741055.1 Burkholderiales bacterium
CGCTACCAGGTAGCGAAGGAGCAGATCGTGCGCGGCCGCATGGGACGGCTCCTGGGCGCGCAGGCGCGGGTCTACAACTCGCGCTCGCAGGCCCTGGCGATGCTGTCCAGAAACCCGCATGCAACTCCGGTCGTCGATGCGCTCACCTACTACGTCGACCTGATGAACTGGTTCTTCGAAGGCAGGCAACTGTGCGAAGTGAGCGCGATCGGGCAACGCGGCGTGCTCGCCGCAGCCGGGCACGCGACCGACGATCTCACCTGGGCGATTCTCAAGTACGACGACGGCGCCGCGGTCAATCTCGGCGTGTGCTACGCGTTGCCGGAAAAGTATCCCGCGCTCGGTCATGCCGCGCGCGTGGAGCTGCTCGGCACCGACGGCGTCATGCTGCTCGACGACGACCACACCGATCAGGTGATGTACAGCGATCAGGGCATCCCGCACGTGTACTTGCCCGACCATTCGGTCAATGCCGTTTTTCTTTCCAGCGGCACCCCGGGCGACTGGGCGCTGGGCGATTTCATCGGGCCGGTCGCGACCGAGACGCGCGTGTGGCTCGATCACCTTGCGACCGGCAAGCTGTGTCATCTCGCCACGGCCGAAATCGCGCGCGCCAATCTGGAAGCCACTCTCGCCATCGAGCAAGCCGCACGCACCGGACAGGCGGTGAAACTGCCGCTCGCGGCGCAGGGCATGAAGCGTTCTCGATGAGCTTCGAGGCGCTGCGGCAGGAATACGAAGCGCGGCGCGCCCGGGCGCTGGCGATGGGAGGCCCGGAGCGGCTGACGCGGCGCCACGCCGCGGGCTGGCTCGATGCCCGCCAGCGGATCGCGCGCCTGGTCGATGCGGACAGCCTCATCGAATCGGGCCTGTTCGCGACCAGCTCCAATCCCGCGGATGCCGAGGCAACGCCCGCCGACGGCAAGATCGCCGGCTTCGGCCGCATCGACGGCCGCGACATCGCCCTGGTCGCCAACGACTTCACCGTCAAGGGCGCCTCCTCGGGCGGCACCAACATGAAGAAGATCGGCCACATGAAGCGCGTGGCCGCCGAGCGCGGGGTGCCGCTCGTCTTCCTGGGCGAATCGTCGGGTGCGCGCATGCCCGATCACATGGGCTCGCGCGGCATGGGCGCATTGCTCGCCAACGATCCGGCGCAGTACCGGCGCACGCGCGAATCGCCCTGGCTGGCTGCGGCGATGGGCCAGTGTTTCGGCTCCTCCACCTGGTACTGCGTGCTCGCCGATTTCAACGTCTTTCGCAAGGGCGCGATCATGGCGGTATCGAGCCCGCTGCTGGCCTCGCTTGCGATGAACGAATCGGTCGACCCGGAAGCGCTCGGCGGCTGGCGCATGCACGCGGAAGTGACCGGCTTCGCCGATCGCATTGCCGAAAGCGACGAGGAAGCGATCGATCTCGTCAAGCGCTGCCTTAGCTATCTTCCCGGCCACAGCATGGAGCCGCCGCCGGTGGCCGTCGTGCCTCCCGGCTCGGGGCGCGACCAGCAGCGGATCTATCAGATCCTTCCCGAAAGCCGCACGCAGGTCTACGATATGCGCCGCATCGTCGACCTCATCGTGGACGAAGGCAGCGCATTCGAGCTGAAGGCGCGCTTCGGCAAAGCGGCCGTGACCGCGCTCGCCCGGCTCGACGGCCGCAGCGTCGGCATCGTCGCCAACAACCCTCTGCACAAAGGCGGCGCGCTCGACGCGGACGCCTGCGACAAGATCACCAGCTTCCTGGTCCTGTGCGACTCGTACAACATCCCGATCGTGATGCTGGTCGATACGCCGGGGTTTGCCATCGGAATCGAAGCCGAGCGCAAGCGCGCACCGGGCAAGATCATGAACTTCATGAACGCGCTTTCGCTCGTCACCGTGCCGAAGCTGACGATCCTGGTGCGCAAGAGCTACGGGCAGGCGTACATCAACATGGGTGGAGGCCGCAATTCCGACGAATTCCTCGCCTGGCCGAGCGCGGAGGTGAGTTTCATGGACCCAGCCTCGGGCGTGACCGTCACCTGGGGGCTGCGGCCGGGCGAGCCGGGCTACCAGGAGGCGCTCGTGCGCATGCAGCGCGACAGCTCGGTCTACGACATCGCCGCCTCGTACGCCGTGCAGGATGTGATACTGCCGCACACGACCCGCGAGTACTTGATTCGCATGCTCGCGGTGCATCGGCTGCGCCCGACGCGCGGTATCGGCCAGCATCTGTTGCGCGCCTGGCCCACGTCCTACTGACGACCGCGAGTTCGACGGGCCGAGGCCAAGGCGCTTACTTTGCTGGCCCCCGGTGCGCGGGGGTGACCTCGAGAAGGTCGACATGACCCGCTGCGGCATGCCGGCCGCGGCGAATAGTGACGAAGAGACGGAGCACACCATGAGCGCTGACACAACCGATCTGAACCAATTCCGGACCTGGCTGGGCCGCAAGGATTCGGCGGAAGACGAAATCACGGCGTGGCCGGTGAAGGCGATGACCGCCGCGCTCGATCGCGACGAGCCGACGCCGCATCGCGGCGAACCGATCCCGCTCGGCTGGCATTGGTTCTACTTCCTCGAGGCACGGCGCCAGTCCGGGATCGGGCCCGACGGCCATCCGCAGCGCGGCGGTTTTCTGCCGCCGCTGCCGTTGCCGCGGCGCATGTGGGCGGGAGGCCGCATGGAGTTTCGGCGGCCGCTCACCATGGGCGAGCCGGTGCGGCGCGAGTCCGAGATCGTCTCGATCGAGCCCAAGCAAGGCCGCAGCGGGACGCTGGTGTTCCTCACCGCGCGCCACACCATCTACGGCTCGGGCGAAATCGCAGCGATCGACGAGCACGACATCGTCTTCCGCGAAGCCGCCCGGCCGGGCGAAGCGCCGGCCTCCGGCAAGCCCGCGCCCGAGTCGGCTGCATGGCGACGGTCGCTCACCGCCGATCCGGTGCTGCTGTTCCGCTTCTCGGCGCTGACCTTCAACAGCCATCGCATCCACTACGACCTCCCATATGCGACCGGCGCAGAGCATTACCCGGCGCTGGTCGTGCACGGGCCGTTGCAGGCCACGCTGCTGCTCGATCTATGCCGGCGCCATAGCCCGCGTCCGGTCGCCCATTTCGACTATCGTGCGATGAGCCCCGTGTTCCATACCGAGACGTTCACGATCAACGCCAACCCCTCAGCCGATGGATCGAGCGCCGAGGTCTGGACCGCGAACGAGAAGGGAGCAATCGCGATGGCAGGGACGGTGCGCTTCGGCTGAGTTCCCTTGGATCACCCCGTCCGCGACGTTGTCGCGTCCGGCCCCCCTTGTCAAAGCGGGGAACGCTGCAACCCTCGCCGCCTCTCACGGCGGGGTGTCGGCGCAGCCGACGGTCGATGTCGTTGTCCCCCTCCTTTCAGGAGGAGGGATGTCGGCGCAGCCGGCGGGGGTGAGGCCGGGAATTCGCGGACCATGGTCCGCGCCGGCCGAACGGCATCGGCCTGCAGGCCGATGCGCGCCCTGCAAGGGGTGTGGCTTACCAGCGCCCATCAACCTCCTGCGCCGTGGTGAAGTGGTGAACCGACAAGTCCGTGCCTTCGAATTCCTGTTCGGACGTAAGCCGTATGCCCACGATCGCCTTCAACAGCCCATACACGATCGCACCGCCGATCACCGCAACTGCGACCCCGAGCACCGTCCCCACCAGCTGGGACATAAACGTGACCCCGCCCAGGCCGCCGAGCGCCTTGGAGCCGAAGATGCCGCACGCGATTCCGCCCCAGGCGCCGCACAAGCCATGCAGCGGCCATACGCCCAGCACGTCGTCGACGCGCATGCGATTCTGGGTGGCGGTGAACATCCAAACGAACAGCGCCCCCGCGACGCCGCCGGTGACAAGCGCGCCGATCGGGTGCATCAGGTCCGAGCCGGCACAGATGGCCACCAGTCCGGCCAGCGGACCGTTGTGGACGAAACCGGGGTCGTTGCGCCCGACGGCCATGGCGACCAGAATCCCGCCCGCCATCGCCATGAGCGAATTGACCGCCACCAGGCCGCTGATCTTGTCGATGGTCTGGGCCGACATCACGTTGAATCCGAACCAGCCGACCGACAGGATCCAGGCGCCGAGCGCGAGAAACGGAATGCTCGAAGGCGGCTGGGCAGTCACGCGCCCGTCCCGGCTATAGCGGCCGTTGCGCGCACCGAGCAGGATGACCGCCATGAAGGCAATCCAGCCGCCCATGGCATGCACGACCACCGAACCGGCGAAATCGTGAAACTCCGCGCCGAAGGTCGCCTTGATCCAGCCCTGCACGCCGAACTGCTGGTTCCAGGCGATGCCCTCGAAGAACGGATACACGAAGCCGACGATCAGGAAGGTCGCGGCAAGCTGCGGATAGAAGCGGGCGCGCTCGGCGATGCCGCCGGAGATGATGGCGGGCACCGCGGCAGCGAACGTGAGCAGGAAGAAGAACTTCACCAGGTCGTAACCGCTGCGTTGCGCGAGCTGTTCGGCGCCGGCGAAGAAGTTCACGCCGTAGGCGAGCGCATAGCCGATGAAGAAGTAGGCCAGGCTCGACATGGCGAAATCGCACAGGATCTTCACCAGCGCGTTGACCTGATTTTTCGACCGCACCGTACCGAGCTCGAGAAACGCGAAGCCGGCGTGCATGGCGAGCACCATGATGGCGCCCAACAAGATGAACAGTACGTCGGTCGAAACCTTCAGCGCTTCCATCAGCCCCTCCCCTGGCAATCGAATTGGAAAGGGCAGCAAGCAAGCGTTGTTCCAAACAAGTAGAATCCCGGCTTTTCATAGACTTATGTCGTCGATTCGGCGCGGCCAGGGCAGTTGCCGCACTTATGTGGTGCCTGGGCACCGTTTAGCGCACATCATTGGTGCGTCCGAGAAGATGCCGCTTCAGTCGGGATGCGTTTGCGCCGTTTCTGTTCCTGCTGCGTTTCTGTTCCTGCCGTGCTCGATTGCCGAACCTGCCTGCTCGTGCCATCCTGCATCCCCTGATGCGCCAGCCGCAAAGCCTGATTCGCGAGGTCCGAATGCAAAGCGCAACTGCGCATAATCCTTCCCCGGAACGCCCCCTGAGCCTCGATGTCGTCGTGAAAGACCTCGTCGCCGACAGGCTGGTGGCGAAGGAAGTCGGGGAGAAGCTGCTGCGGGACCGGCGGCTTGCGCGCAACGACACGCACCCGCTGGTGGTGGTGGCCGACCAGAAGTGGCGCGACGCGCACAATCCCAAGAAGACGCTGACGGTCGAGGGCCTGACCCAATGGCTCGCCGAGCGGGTGCAGCTGCCCTACCTGCACATCGATCCGTTCAAGATCGACTTCGCCACGGTCACCAAGGTGATGTCGAACGCCTATGCCACGCGCTTCAAGATCCTGCCCGTGGAGGTGACGCCGACCCAGGTGGTGATCGCGACCTGCGAGCCTTACGTGCGCGAATGGGAG
The DNA here is from genome assembly GCA_050741055.1 of Burkholderiales bacterium. Taxonomy (GTDB): domain Bacteria; phylum Pseudomonadota; class Gammaproteobacteria; order Burkholderiales; family WYBJ01; genus WYBJ01. The sequence goes on from JBOIEI010000928.1 coordinate 5,431, forward strand.
CCCCAGCTCAATCACATCCTGCGCAAGGAGATCAAGCGCGTCCTCGCCAACCCGCTCGACATCACCGGCTATATCGTCGAGTTCTACAACCTTGCGCGCTCGGTGAAGATCGCCACCGAGCAGGATAAGGGCGCCTACAGCCAGATCGCGAATTTCGAGCAGCTGGTCCAGCTCGGCCGCAGCGGCAAGCTCGACGCCAACGACCAGCACATCGTGCACATCTGCGACTGGCTGCTGCAGTACGCGTTCGATCAGCGGGCGAGCGACATCCACATCGAGCCACGGCGCGATTCAGGCAACGTGCGCTTCCGCATCGACGGCGTGATGCATCAGGTCTACCAGATTCCCACCCCGGTCATGGCTGCGATGGTGAGCCGCATCAAGGTGCTCGGGCGCATGGACGTGGTGGAGAAGCGCCGCCCGCAGGACGGGCGCGTGAAGACCCAGACCCCGGAAGGCAACGAGGTCGAGCTGCGGCTTTCCACCATGCCCACCGCGTTCGGGGAGAAGCTCGTCATGCGGGTGTTCGACCCGGAGGTGCTCGTGCGCGACTTCTCCGAGCTGGGCTTCTCCGACGAAGACTCGCGGCGCTGGAACGCGATGGTGAGCATGCCCAACGGCATCGTGCTCGTGACCGGACCGACCGGATCGGGCAAGACCACCACGCTTTATTCGACGCTGAAATCCCTGGCCACTCCGGAAGTGAACGTCTGCACGGTGGAGGACCCCATCGAGATGGTGGAACCGGCCTTCAACCAGATGCAGGTCGTGCAGGGCATCGATCTGTCGTTCGCCGCCGGGGTCCGAACGCTGCTGCGGCAGGACCCCGACATCATCATGGTGGGCGAGGTCCGCGACCTGGAGACCGCGGAAATGGCCGTTCAGGCCGCGCTCACGGGACACCTGGTGCTCTCCACGCTGCATACCAACGACGCGCCTTCGGCAATCACGCGGCTGCTCGATCTGGGTGTGCCGTACTACCTGCTAAACTCGACGCTCAACGGCGTGATGGCGCAGCGCCTCGTGCGCACGTTGTGCCCGCATTGCAAGCAAGCCGGCGAGCTCAAGGACGAAGCCTGGGACATGTTGGTGACGCCCTGGAAGGCGAACAAGCCGGCGAAAGTCTATTACGCCAAGGGGTGCCTCGAGTGCCGCATGACCGGGTACATGGGACGCGTCGGTCTATACGAAATGCTCGCCATGACGCCGGTGCTGCGCCGACTGGTGACCACCGAGACGGATCTGCAGGCGCTCACCGAGCAGTGCTACAAAGAGGCGATGAAGCCCCTTCGCATCAGCGGTGCGGCCAAGATCGCGGCCGGCGTGACCACCATCGACGAAGTGCTGAAGGTCGCACCGCCCGCAAGCGGCGATCCGCGCAAGGCAGCGCACTAGATCGCCGCGTTCGCTCAGGGAAATCCGAGCGCAACCGCAACCGGCCGGGTGCACGCCATGGCGGCTAACGCTCGCAGCCGCAGGAAGAACGAAGCGCGTGCGGGCCGCGTGGCCCCTTGGATCGCCATCGGACCGGTCGCGGTACTGGCCGCGTGGGTGGTGCTGGTGTTCATTCCGCCTGCGCTGCGCCTGCAGGCGCTGTACGCGTGCATTGCGGCTCTGTCGGTGGCGGTGTTCGCGACCGCCTTCTATCTTGCTTCGCATCCCGTGCTGCGGCGCGCGCGGCCGGCGCACCCTGCAGGCGCCCGCGATCCGTCGCCACCGCCGCCGCAAACAACGACGCCATCCTCAGGCGACTCGGCGGGCCGCATCCAGGCTATGGCTGCCGACGTTGCCGACGACAGCGATGCCCGCTTTCGCCTAGTGGTGGAAGCAGCGCCGAACGCCATGATCATGGTCGACGCCGGCGGCGCGATCCAGCTGCTCAACTCCCAGGCCGAACGGTTGTTCGGCTACCAGCGCTCGGAGCTGCTCGGGCAATCGATCGAGATTCTGATTCCGCACAACGAGCGTGCGATGCACCGTGCGGTGCGCGGCGCTTACATGCGCGCGCCGGAGACGCGTCGCATGGGAGCGGGGCGGGATCTTTTCGGCTTGCGCCGCGACGGCGTCGAAGTGCCGATCGAGATCGGGCTCAATCCCATCGCTACCCGAGCGGGCAACTTCGTGCTCGCCTCGATCATCGACATCACCGAGCGCAAGCGTACCGACCTGGCATTGCGCGCGAGCGAAGAGCGCTTCCGCTTGCTGGTCGAGGATGCGCCCAACGCCATGATCATGGTCGATCAGGCCGGCAAGATCGTGCTGCTCAACGCGGAAGCGGAACGCCTGTTCGGCTACGAGCGCGTGGAGCTGATCGGCAAGCCGATCGAGACGCTCGTTCCGGAACGTTTGGGAGCCGAGCACTCGCGCCTGCGAGGCGTATACCTCAATGCGCCACGCGTGCGCCCGTCGGGAACGGGCGGCGATCTTTACGGCCTGCGCCGCGACGGCACCGAGGTTCCGATCGAAATCGGGCTCAATCCGATCCGCACTACCGAGGGCGAATTCATCCTTGCGAGCGTGATCGATATCACCGAGCGCAAGCGTGCGCAGGAGCAGATCGGCGCCGCGCTGACCGAGAAGACCGTGCTGTTGAACGAAATCCATCATCGCGTGAAGAACAATCTGCAGGTGATCACCAGCCTGCTCAACCTGCAGGCCGGGCGCGCACGCGATCCCGCGGTGCGCGCCTTGATCGCCGAGAGCCGAGACCGTGTCCAGGCGATGGCGCTCATCCACCAGCTCCTGTTCGAGCGGCGCGACTGGTCGCTGGTGCAGCTCGGACCCTATCTGCGCAGGCTGGGCGATTTGTTGTCGAGCACCTACGGGCGCAGTCGCATAGAATTGGTCGTCGAGGCGGACGACGTCGAGCTCGATGTGCAGCGCGCCGTGCCGTGCGGATTGCTCGTCAACGAGCTCGTCACCAACGCCTTCAAGCATGCCTTCCCGGGAGAACGTACTGGGCGCATACAAATCGAACTGCGACGCGAAGCCGACAGCCATGCCAGGCTGCGCGTCTCGGACACGGGGCGCGGGCTGCCCGAGGATCTGAACATCGAACGCAGCGAATCGCTGGGAATGCAACTCATACCCCTGCTCGCCGAACAGGTTGGTGGAACGCTGAGCGTGGAGCGTGGTTCCGGCGCCCGCTTCGAGCTGCGTTTTCCGATCGAAACCATAGGTGCTTCGACATGACGACAGCCAGCGTCCTGGTGGTGGAGGACGAGCGCATCGTCGCGCTCGACCTGAAAGTGCGCCTGTCCTCGCTCGGCTATACCGTCGCGGGCACCGTACCGAGCGGCGAGCAGGCGTTGCAGACCGCCAGGGAGCAGCTGCCCGACATCGTCCTCATGGACATCCACCTGGAAGGCGCGCTCGACGGCATCGAGGCCGCGCGCGCGCTGCACGAGACGCTGCACATTCCGGTCATCTTCCTCACCGCATACTCGGAGGACAGCACGCTCACACGGGCGGAGCAGACCCTGCCGTACGGCTTTCTGCTGAAGCCCGTCGACGAGCGGGCGCTGCATGCCTCCATCCAGATGGCGCTCGCCCGCCACGCCGCCGAAGACGCGCTGCGCGAAAGCGAGCAGCGTTTCCGCGACGTGGTGGACGCGGCTGGCGAGTTCATCTGGGAGACCGATGCGAACGGCCGCTACGTTTATGTTTCCAAGCGGGCCGAGGAGATCATGGGCTATCCCGAGACCCAGCTGCTGGGTCACAGCCCGACCGAGCTGATGCCGCCGGAAGAACGCGAGCGCCTGGCTTCCTGGTTCTGCGAACAAATCCGCGCCCACAAGCCGTTTCGCGGGCTCGAGCACATGGTGGTGCGACCGGACGGCACGCCGGCATGGCAGCGCATAAGCGGCGTTCCGCGCACCGATGCGCGCGGGCACTACCAGGGCTACCGGGGAACCGGTCTGGACGTAACCGAGCGCAAGCGCATCGAGGCGCGGCTGCAGCAATTGAACGAAGAGCTGGAGCAGCGCGTTCGCGCCCGCACGTCCGCCCTGGAGCGTGCCAACCGGGAGCTGGAAGCATTCTCCTACTCGGTGTCGCACGACCTGCGCGCTCCGCTGCGCAGCATCGAAGGCTTCGCTGCGATCCTGCAGGAAACTCAGGGCGAGCGCCTGGATGCCGATGGGCAGCGCTGCGTGGAGCGCATCCGCGCCGGCACCATGCGCATGTCCGAATTGATCGAGGCGCTGATCATGCTCGCGCGGATCGCGCGCTTCGAGGTCAATGCCCAGCCCGTGGACGTGAGCGCAATCGCGCGCGAATGCGTCGAGGAGCTTGCACGTCATGCGCCCGACCGGGAAGTCACAGTCGTGATCGAGCCGGGCATCATCGCCAGCGCCGATCGCTACCTGGTGCACAGCCTGTTGGAGAACCTGCTGGGCAATGCGTGGAAATTCACTGCGCGCACGCTGGAGCCTCGCATCGAGCTCACGCGAACCGACGCAGCCTCGGGCATGTTGCAGCTGACGGTGCGCGACAACGGCGTCGGTTTCGACCCCTCGCAGGGCGAGCGGCTGTTCACGCCGTTTCAGCGCCTGCATCGCGAGAGCGACTTTCCCGGCACCGGCATCGGCTTAGCGACCGCCAAGCGTATCGTCGAGCGCCATGGCGGCGCCATACGGGCCGAGTCGGCGCCGGGCCGGGGCGCCGCCTTCCACTTCACCCTGCCGGCCGCCGCGGCCACCGCGCGCGACGGCAGCCGGATGCATTGACCCGCCTTACTTGCTGAGCGCGCGCATCGCGCGGTCCAGTCCGTCGATCGTGAGCGCATACATGCGCCCGCCCATCAGCTGACGCGTGATCTCGATCGATTCGTGGTAGGGCCAGTGCGCTTCGGGCTGCGGGTTGATCCAGACGGCATGCTCGTAGACGCCGAGCATGCGCTCCAGCCAGAGCGCGCCGGCCTCCGGATTGGTGTGCTCGACACTGCCCCCGGGATAGGTGATTTCGTATGGGCTCATGGTGGCGTCGCCCACGAACACGAGCTTGTAGTCGTGACCGTACTTGTGCAGCACGTCCCAGGTGGGAACCTTCTCGTTGAAGCGGCGGCGGTTGTCCTTCCACACCCGCTCGTACAGGAAGTTGTGGAAGTAGTAGTGCTCGAGGTGCTTGAATTCGGTGCGCGCGGCCGAGAACAGCTCCTCGCACACCTTGACGTGGTCGTCCATCGAGCCGCCGACATCGAGAAACAGCAGCACCTTCACCGCGTTGTGCCGCTCCGGCACCATCTTCAGATCGAGCCAGCCGGCGTTGCGGGCGGTCGAGCGGATCGTGTCGTCGAGATCGAGCTCGTCGGGTGCGCCTTCGCGCGCGAACTTGCGCAGCCGCCGCAGCGCCACCTTGATGTTGCGGATGCCGATTTCGACCTGATCGTCGTAGTTCTTGTACTCGCGCGCATCCCAGACCTTCACCGCGCGCCGGTTGCGCGATTCCTTCTGACCGATGCGGATGCCTTCCGGGTTGTAGCCGTAGGCGCCGAAGGGGCTGGTGCCGGCGGTCCCGATCCACTTCGAGCCGCCCTGGTGGCGGCCTTTCTGCTCCTCGAGGCGCTTTCTCAGCGTCTCCATGAGCTTGTCCCAGCCGCCGAGCGATTCGATCAGCGCCTTCTCTTCCGCGGTGAGGTACTTGTCGACCATGTGCCGCAGCCATTCCTCCGGGATCTCGGCCACCATGCCGTCAATCGCGAGGATGCCCTTGAAGTACTTGCCGAACGCGCGGTCGTACTTGTCGAAGTGCTTCTCGTCCTTCACCAGAGAGGTGCGCGCGAGGTAGTAGAAGTCGTCGACCGAGCAGTAGGCGACGTGCTTCTTCAGCGCCTCGATCAGGACCAGGAACTCCTTGATCGAGACCGGGACCCCGAATTCCTTCAGCGTGAAAAAGAAATCGATCAGCATAGTGGGGTCAGGTCTCTGGGGTCAGGTCTCTGGGGTCAGGTCTTGCATGTTGCATCGCTGCGCCGCCGCCGGGGTCAGATCTTGATTGTTGCACGTCGTGGTCAGGCCTTTCTTGCAGCTCTGGCTCTCATGCAACAAGCAAGACCTGATCCCCTGAGGCGGCGGTCAAGTGGTCTTGCGGCGCGACATGAACACGAGCTTCTCGAACAGGTGCACGTCCTGCTCGTTCTTGAGCAGCGCGCCGTGCAGCGGCGGCACCACCTTGTGCGTGTCGCTGGTGTGCAGCGCCTCCGGCGGGATGTCTTCGGCGAGCAGGAGCTTGAGCCAATCGAGCAGCTCCGAGGTCGACGGCTTCTTCTTCAAACCCGGCACCTCGCGAATGCCGAAGAACGCTTCCATCGCCTCCCGCACCAGCTCCTTCTTGATGCTGGGGAAATGGACGTCGACGATCCGCCCCATGGTTTCCTTGTCCGGGAAGCGGATGTAGTGAAAGAAGCAGCGGCGCAGGAACGCGTCCGGCAGCTCCTTCTCGTTGTTGCTGGTGATGATCACCGTGGGACGGTGCTTCGAGCGCACGAGCTGCTGGGTCTCGTAGACGTAGAACTCCATGCGGTCGAGCTCGCGCAGCAGATCGTTGGGGAATTCGATGTCGGCCTTGTCGATCTCGTCGATCAGCACGATCGCCGGCACATCCGATTCGAATGCCTGCCACAGCACCCCGGGCACGATGTAGTTGGCGATGGCGTGCACCTTGGCATCGCCCAGCTGCGAATCGCGCAGGCGCGACACGGCGTCGTACTCGTACAAGCCTTGCTGCGCTTTGGCTGTTGACTTGATGTGCCACTGGAACAGCGGCCGGTCCAACGCCCTTGCGACCTCCTCGGCCAGCATGGTCTTGCCCGTTCCCGGCTCGCCCTTCACCAGCAAGGGACGCTCGAGCGTGATGGCCGCGTTCACGGCCATCATGAGGTCTTCGGTGGCAATATAGGACTCAGTTCCGGTGAAACGGGACATGACGTGACCTCGAGATGGGAACGAACCGATTATAGCGGCGATCGGCCGCTGCTCTACTGCGGCTGGCCGCTGCTCTACTGCGGCTGGCGCTGCTCTACTGCGGCTGGCCGCTGCTCTCCTGCGGCTCGCGGGCCGGCGTGCTGCCGTCGATCCCGGCCGCCGTCGCCTCCGCTTCTGCGTTCGCCGCCGCGGCGAGCCGTTGTTCCAGAGCGCGCAGCCTCTCCCGAATCGCCGCGCCGACGTGGATCTGCGGCTCGGAAGGCACGAAGCCCTGTTCGCGTTCACGCGCCTCGATCGTCTTCCGAGCGTTGGCGAATGCATCCTCGAAAGAAAACGAGCGGCGCAATTCTTCGTCGAACAGCGCCTTGGCGAGATAGGTGAAGTCCGATTCCGATCCGCAGCCGAACGATTGCCGGCTTGTGGCTGCGGCCGTGATGATGAGCGTGCGCTCGTCTTTCAACGGCGCGATGTAGCCGCCCGAATAGCAGGCCGAAATGACGATCACCCGCCAGCGGATGCCCGCATCGTCCAGGGCCTTGCGCAAGTCTGCAGGATCGATCTCGGAGAGCTGGAGCGGCCATAGGTCGACGGAGAGCCGGTGCTTCTCGGAACCGTGCGAGGTGAGGTACAGGACGAGCAGATCCTCTTGCGCATCCATGCGCCGGCCGATTGCGGCCAGGGCCGCGCGAATGCTGGTGAGCGTCGCGATCGGCCATTGGGTAAGCGTCGCCCGATTGTTGACCAGACGCACCGTTCGGCCGCGTGCATCGAAGCGCTGTTCCAGAAGCTCGGCGATCACCCCGACTTCCTTCATGAATACGTCCTCCGACGCATACAGGGCGGCGGTCAGGACATAGACATCGTCGATCCCCGCCCGGCTGGGCGAGAGCGCGCCGAGCGCTTGCTCGAGCAGGCGCGACTGTGCATAGAAGACGGATTCGGTTACGAGGCCTCGATCGGCGCCCGCGTCCCATGCACCGTCATAGGCACGGCTCCAGAG
>JBOIEI010000929.1:0-7345 GCA_050741055.1 Burkholderiales bacterium
ACCGAGATGGGGTGCGAAGCCTATCGCGGCAATTTCCCGAAGCGGGACAACGCCGCGGTCTGGGCCTTGCGGGCGGCCGGCGCGGTGATCGTCGGCAAGACCGTGACCGCAGAGCTGGGCGGCATGCAGCCGGGGCCGACCACCAATCCGTTCGATCCGGCGCGCACGCCCGGCGGCTCGTCGTCCGGATCGGCGGCTGCGGTTGCCGCGCGCATGGTGCCGGCGGCGATCGGCTCGCAGGTCGGCGGCTCCATCATCCGGCCGGCGGCCTATTGCGGCAACGTGGCGCTCAAGCCCACGCAGGGTGCGATCAACCGCGGCGAGCGCCAGGCCACCAGCATGAGCACGCACGGCGTGCATGCCGGCTGCATCGAAGATGTATGGCAGGTCGCCATCGAGATCGCGGCGCGCGCCGGCGGCGATCGCGGCTTCCCCGGCCTGTACGGGCCGCCGAGCCCGCCCGCGGCCGTCAAGCCGCAACGGCTGGTGGTGCTGGAAACCGAAGGCTGGCCTGAGATCGATACCGGCACGCGCTCGGCTTTCGAGACGCTGATCGAACGGCTGCGGCAAGCGAACATCGACGTCTTACGCCGCGGCGACGATCCCGCCATCGAGGCGCTCGAGCGCGCGATCGGCGATGCGCGCCGGATCGGCAACGAGATCACCGCCTGGGAGAATCGCTGGGCGATACGAAACCTGGTGGACCAGTCCCCCGACGGCGTGAGCGCCCGCCTCAAGGCCACGCTGGCCAGTGCCGAGGCCATGACGCCGAACCACTACCGGCAGTTGCTGGTGGAGCGAGCGATTGCCCAGCAGCGCCACGCGGCGATCGGCCCGCTTGCGGACGCGGCGATCCTGCTGTCGTGTCCGGGGCCCGCACCGCTATGGCCGGGCGATCTGCCCGGCGAGCCGCTCGCGCCGCGGCCGACCGGCGATTCGGTGTTCAACATGCCATCATCCATGCTGTTCGCGCCGGCCGTGACGATGCCGCTCATGAGAGTGGCCGGCATGCCGGTGGGCGCGCAACTGATGGGTCAGCAGCACGAGGATGCGCGCATCGTCGCGGCTTCCCGCTGGTTGATCGAGCAGGTTTCGCCGGTGCTGAGCTGACCGGCGGCAAGGCATCCGGGTTGCGTCGTTGGGGCTGCGAGCGCGCCTGCGATCGGCCGGGTGCGCTATGCTGGGCTATTCGCTGATTCCCGACATTACGGCTTGCCATGAATACTTCTATCGCCGACGAAGCACGCTCCGAGCAGCGCAATATGGCTACGGTGGTGCTGCCGGGGATGCCGCAGCCGCGCTTCGACAACGCATTCGTGCGCGAGCTCCCCGGCGATGTCTCCAGCGAGCCGCGCCCACGCCAGGTCCATGGCGCTTTGTACTCGCCGGTCGATCCGACCCGGGTCGCGGCGCCCCGGCTGATCGCGCACTCGCCTGAGGTCTCTGCGATGCTCGGGTTTCCCGAAGAAGCCATTGTCTCGCAGGCCTTCGCCGACGTGTTCGGCGGCAATGCCGTGCTCGCAGGCATGCAGCCCTATGCCGCCAGCTATGGCGGACACCAGTTCGGGCAGTGGGCAGGCCAACTGGGCGACGGGCGCGCGATCACGCTCGGCGAGCTGATCGCGCCCGACGGTGAGCGCTACGAGCTGCAATTGAAGGGAGCCGGAAAGACCGCGTATTCGCGCACGGCGGACGGGCGCGCGGTGCTGCGCTCGTCGATCCGCGAATTTCTCTGCAGCGAGGCGATGCATCACCTCGGCGTGCCGACCACGCGCGCGCTGAGCCTGGTCGGGACCGGCGAGGACGTGATCCGCGATATGTTCTACGATGGCAATCCGCGTCCCGAGCCGGGCGCGATCGTGTGCCGGGTCGCGCCCTCGTTCATCCGCTTCGGCAATTTCGAGCTGCCCGCTGCCCGCAACGACCGCGCGCTGCTCGAGCGCCTGATCGATTTCACGATCGCGCAGTACTTCGCGCATCTGCTGGCTGCCGGCGGCACTCCGGCGGACGAGGCGGTTCGAGGCGCGTGGTTCGCCGAAGTGTGCGAGCGCACCGCGCGCATGGTCGCGCACTGGATGCGCGTGGGCTTCGTGCATGGCGTGATGAACACCGACAACATGTCGATCCTCGGCCTGACGATCGATTACGGGCCCTACGGCTGGGTGGACAATTTCGATCGCGACTGGACGCCCAACACCACCGATGCCGAACGGCGGCGCTATCGCTTCGGCCAGCAGCCGCAGATCGCGTACTGGAATCTCGGCCGGCTGGCGAACGCGCTGGCTACGGTGTTCGGCGCGCACGAACCTTTGCACGCCGGGCTGCAACGCTTCGTCGACACCTATGTCGAGGAGGAACGTGGCAACATCGCGGCCAAGCTGGGGCTCGCCGAATGCACCGACGAGGATGTCGAGTCGATGAACTCGCTCTACGAGCTACTCGAGCGCGGCGAGATCGACATGACGCTGTTCTTCCGCGGGCTCAGCGATGCAAAGCTCGATGTGCCCAGCCTGGACGGATTCGCGCCGGCGTTCTACGACGACACCAGGCGCGACGCCGTCGCGCAGCCGCTCCTCGACTGGCTGCGGAACTACGTTGCGCGGGTGCGGCGCGACGGCCGCTCGGCCGCCGAGCGCCAGGCGCAGATGCACGCCGCCAATCCGCGCTACGTGCTGCGCAACTATCTGGCGCAGGAGGCGATCGACCTGGCCGAGCAGGGCGACTACGGCCGCATCAACGAGCTGCTGGACGTCATGCGCCGTCCATACGACGACCAGCCGGGGTGCGAACGTTTTGCCGCGCGCCGCCCCGACTGGGCCCGTAGCAAGGCGGGATGTTCGACGCTATCGTGCAGCTCGTAAGCGAGATGGCATCGACCGCGCCCGCGGGTGCAAACGGAGGAGAGACGAAATGATCAAGCTGCAGCGCTTGGGCCACATCCTCATCAATGTCCGCGACATCGAACGCTCCAAGGCGTTTTACACCAAGGTCCTCGGCTTCACCGTGCTCGAGCAGGATCCCGACCACGGGGGGCTGTTTCTTTCCATCGGCGATTACGGCAATACGCTGGATATTTTCCAGAGCACCAACCCGGAGGAATATTCCCAGCCCAAGTCCGAGCTGGGCAAGCGCGTGGGCCTCGGCGTACGCCACATCGCTTTCGCGGTCGAGACCGAGGAAGACTTGAAGCAGGCGTACTTCGCCTTGCAGGATGCGGGCGTGCCGATCTACCGGGCGGTGGATCACACCAGCCAGAAGAGCGTCTACTTCTACGACCCGGACGAGAACCTGCTCGAGATCGTGTGGGAGCGGCCCAACGCGCGCTCGATCTTCGCCTCCGGCCGGCACGACAGCGACCAGCCGGTGAGCTTCGAGCGCTGAGCTTCGGCCGCTGGCGAACCGTTCTTCGGGTTTCACCAAGTCACTGGCGGGTGCCGACTGCGAGCGGGCCCGACAATGCAGGAAGGATGCGATCTCACCGGCCGAGCTTGCTCTCCACGATGCGCGCGAACACCGTCGCGCCCAGCGGCAGCGCCTCGTCGTTGAAATCGTAGCCGGGATTGTGCACCTCGCACGAACCCTCGCCGGCGCCGTTGCCGATATTGAAATAGCACCCTGGCGTCTTCTCCAGCATGAAGGAAAAATCCTCCGATGCCATGATCAGCGGCGGGTTGCGCTCGACGTTTTCCGTGCCGACGGTTTCCGAGCAGATGCGCGCGGCGAACTCGGCTTCCCCCGCATCGTTCACGGTCGGAGAGAAGATCACCCGGAAATCCACTTCGCTGCGGGCGCCGAACGCCGTCGCCACGCCTTCGGCAATGACACGCATCGACTGCTCGACCCGCGACATCACGGCACGGGAGAATGCGCGTACGGTGCCCGACAAACGCGCGCTTTGCGGAATCACGTTGTAGGCATCGCCCGCATGCATCATCGTCACCGACACCACGGCCGTTTCGACCGGAGGGACATTGCGCGCAACGATCGCTTGCAGGGCGGTCGTGATGTGCGCGGCGACGAGCGCCGAATCGACCCCGGTCTCCGGCCGCGCGCCATGTGCACCCTTGCCGGTGATGTCGATATCGAAGAACGCGCCGCCCGCCATCATCGGGCCCGAGCGCACGGCGAACTTGCCCAGCGCCAGACCGGGCCGATTGTGCATGCCGAACACCGACTCGCACGGGAAGCGCTCGAACAGGCCATCGGCAATCATGGCGCGGGCACCGCCGAGTCCTTCCTCGGCCGGCTGGAAGATGAAATGCACCGTGCCGTCGAAGCGGCGTGTCTGGCCGAGGTAGCGCGCGGCCGCGAGCAACATCGTGGTGTGCCCATCGTGGCCGCAGGCGTGCATCGTGCCGACATGCGTGGAGCGATGCTCGAAATCATTGGTCTCGCGGATGGGCAGGGCATCCATGTCGGCGCGCAGCCCGATCGTGCGGTTGCCGCTGCCGGCGCGCAGCACACCGACCACGCCCGTGCGCCCGATCCCGGTGTGCACTTCGCAGCCGAATTCCCGCAGTTTTTGCGCCACGATCGCCGCGGTGCGGGTCTCTTCGAAACCGAGCTCCGGGTGTGCGTGGATATCCCGGCGCCAGCGCTTCAGCTCGTCATGGGTCACTGCTATCGATTCGATCGGGTACATGTCAGGCTCCGGCGATTGTCACCGAAGTTTACGATGGTGCACCGTCCGATTGCAGCAACTCGATCTTCGTTTCACCGGACGATCTTGGTCGTACCGCGAAAGCGGGTACCCACCAAAGCTCATTCGACCGGGCCTGGATTGCCGCTTACGCGGAATGACATCGCCGGGGCCGGTTTCAGGCCGGCGACGATTCGCCCCCCGCGGCCAGCGGCGCGTTGTCCCGGAATATTTCGGCTACCGGTTCGTCATGGCGCGATCGGGGGCCTGAACGCGAATGCCGCCCTGACGTAAACTCCTGCCGGTAACTTACTACGGAGGCTGGCGATGGCCTACGATCTGGTTTTGTGCAATGCATTGCTGCCGGGGGCCGACGGCGCCGGCGCCACGTTCGATCTCGCGGTTGCCGGGGGGCGCATCGCCGCCATCGGGCGTGGGCTAAGCGGGAACGAAGCCGTCGATGCCGGCGGATGTTTCGTCTCGCCGGGGCTCGTGGAAAGTCATTTTCATCTCGACAAGGCGCGCATCCTGGACCGGGCAGCCCCGCTCGAGAATCGGCGCGCGACCGACCACATGAAGCGGGTATCCGCGGTCAAGCACACGTTCACGCCGGAAGACGTCTACGCGCGCGCGCAACGCACGCTCGAGCAATGCCTCGTCAACGGCGTCATGCACATGCGCACCCACGTCGAGGTCGACCCGCCCCTGGGGCTCGACGGCTATGAGGCGATCGAGCGGCTCGCGCACGATTATGCGTGGGGCATCGATCTGCAGCTCTGCGCCTTTCTGCAGGAGGGCTGGACCGGGGTGCCGGGCGCCGAAGACAACGTGGTTGCGGCGCTCAGGCGCGGGGCTCGGGTGGTGGGCGGCGCGCCGCGCTACGACACCGATCCGCGGCGGCAGATCGAGCGCATCTTTGCGCTGGCGAAGGATTTCGACGTCGACATCGAAATCCACGGCGACGGCGGCTACACGACCCACGACATGATGGCGTGGCAGATCTGCGAGCTGACCGAACGCCTCGGCTGGGGCGGGCGGGTCGCGATCGGGCACGGCAACAAGTACTCGTGTCTCACCGAAGCCGAGCTCGCGGTGCTGGCCACCCGGCTTGCCGCCTGCGGTGTCGCGGTCGCGGTGCTGCCGGCGACCGATCTTTTCACCAGCGGGCGACACCAGGAGCACAGCGTGATGCGCGGCGTCGCGGATGCCCACGCCCTGGTCGCGCACGGTGTGAACTGCTCGATCGCCAGCAACAATGTGTTGAATCCCTTCACGCCCTACGGCGACTGCTCGCTGGTGCGCATCGCCAACATGTATGCGAACGTCGTGCAGCGGGGAACCGCGCAGGACCTGGCCGAATGTTTCGCGATGGTGACCGGGCGCGCCGCGCGCATCATGCGCAGGGCCGATTATGGCATCGCCGTCGGCAATCCAGCCGATCTGGTCGTTTGGGACGCGCGCTCACCGGCGGAAGTGGTGGCAACCATCGCGCAGCCGCTCATGGGCTTCAAGCGCGGCCGGCGCGTGTTCACCCGCGAGCTGCCGGTACTGTGCCGGGCCTAGCGTTCTGACTCGCGGGTCAGGGCGCGGGCGGCATCAAGGAGGTGCTGCCCGTGGCGCAGATCATGCAGCGCATGATGACCGAGGCCGAGTCGGCCCTGTCGCGGATGCCCGGCGCGGGAAAAACTCAGGATTGAGCGTCACGGCCGCACCAGAAACGCGGCCAGCCCCAGCAGCATCCCCATGCTCACGACATCGGTCGCCGTGGTAAGAAAGATGCTGGAAGCGGTCGCCGGATCGAGCCCGAAGCGCTTGAGCGTCATCGGAATCAGCGCCCCGCAAATCCCGCTCACGACGCAGGCGCCCACCAGCGCCATCCACACCACGATCGCGAGCAGCAACGCATTCGGGTTTTCCTGGTAGAGCGCTACGGCGAACATGCCGACCCCCGCCACGAGCCCCGTCAGCGAGCCGTTGTAGAAACCGAGCCAGGCTTCCTTCCAGACCAGCGCGCGGCCCTTGCCGCTTTCGACCTCGCCGAGCGTCATGCCGCGCAAGGTGACGGCGAGCGCCTGGCAGCCGGTATTGCCCGACTGGCCGGCCAGTATCGGCAGGAATAGCGCCAGGATTACCAGGCGATCGACCGTCTCCTGGAACAGCGCCACCACCGCCCCGGCGGCGAACGCGGTCAGCAGGTTCAACTGCAGCCACGGGTGACGGTACCTGAAGCTTTGCCCGATCGGCGTCGTCAGCCGTTCTTCCTTCTCCACGCCGAAGGTCGTGCCGACTTGAGCCGTGATCTCGATTGCCTGCTCCTCGAACATCGCCTGCCCGCGCACGAGCCCGAGCAGCATCCCTTGCGCATCGCAGACCGGATAGACGGGATAGTGGCGGTCCAGCACCTGCTTCATCGCATCGTTGAGCGTGGTTTCGGGCGAGAGCGTGAAGACGTTGCGCAGCATCACGCTTTCCAGCCGCATGCTCTCGGCGGCGAACAGGAGGTCGCGCATGGTGACGAGCCCGCAAAGCCTGCCTTGGTCGTCGACGACGTAGCCGTAGGTTACGAATGCGACCTTGACCAGCGCGCGCAGCCGCTCGATCGTCTCGCCCACCGTCATGCCGGGGCGGTACATGGCGTAGGCGGGCTCCATGAGCCGCCCGATGCTGTCTTGCGAATAGGCGCCGTTGCGCTGCCATTGCCGGGCG
>JBOIEI010000930.1:0-2527 GCA_050741055.1 Burkholderiales bacterium
ATCTGCTCGCGGCCTGGCAGGCCAATCTGCCGGCGGATGCGCCCAATCGCTTTCTCATCAACATCCAGTCCGATCAGGTCGCCGCGGTGCAGGAACTGCTTGCGTCCCGCCTGGGCTACCGGCCCGACGTCTATCCAACGGTGCGGGGGCGATTGGTGGCCGTGAACGGCGAGCCGATCGATCCGTCGGCCTACGCCGACGATCGGGCGCGAAGGCTGGCGGAGCGCGAGTTCAACCTGGGCTGGGGCGATCGGCTTCCGGCGCACAATCGCATCACGGCCGGGCGCTGGCATGGCGACGGCAGTAGCGACCCCGGATTGTCGGTGGAGGAGGGCATCGCGCGCACCTTGCACCTTCGGCTGGGCGACCGGCTGACCTACGACGTCGCCGGCGTGCGCTTCGAGGCGCCGATCACCAGCTTGCGCGAGGTCGAATGGGACAGCTTTCGCGTCAACTTTTTCGTGATCGCAGCGCCCAGTCTGCTCGCTTCGCATCCGGCGACGCACATCACCAGCTTCCATCTGCCGCCCAACGACAGCGCCGTGGTGAATGCGCTGGTGCAGCGCTTTCCCAACGTGGTGGTGATCGACGTGGCAAGCCTGGTGACGCAGGTGCAGGCGATGATCGGGCAGGTATCGCGCGCGATCAGTTTCGTTTTCGTTTTCACGCTGGCGGCCGGTGTTCTGGTGCTCTACGCCGGTATCGTGGCCACGCACGACGAGCGCGTACGGGAGGTGGCAATCATGCGCACGCTCGGGGCGAATCGGCGCCAGGTGGCGCGGGCGCATGCGACTGAATTTGCGCTGATCGGCGCGATGGCCGGCGTATTCGCCGCGGCGGGTGCGAGCGCACTCGGTTACACGGTGGCCGCGAAAGTACTGAATCTGCCCTACCAGTTCGACCCGCTGGTGTGGCTGTTCGGATTCGTCGCCGGCGTTGCCGGGGTGTTGGCGGCCGGAATGCTGTTCACTCGGCGCGTTCTGGCCACGCCGCCGCTCGCGAGCCTGCGCCAGATCGGTTGAGCCTTCTGCCGAGCTCCCGATTATCGAGCGCCCCCTGTTTCATATCACGGCTCGCTTGCGGAAGGCGCCATGTCAGGCACTTTGCGGACAGCCGATAGCGGCAAGCCGCAGAGACGCGGCGGCCCGTAGGCCTGGGCTATACTGCGGCGAGTAGCGGAGGACAACATGGTCGAAATCGTCGTCGTCATTCTGGCGCTGGTGGTCCTGGGCGCCGTCATCCTCCTGGTCGTCAAGATGGGCGCGCTGGCGAAGGCGATGAACGCTCACGCGCTGAGCCAGGTGGAAGCGAACGAGCAGAAACAACGCGTCCTGGTGGGCGAGTTGCGCGACAACCTGGAACGGCAGGGCGATCGGCTGGCCGGCACGCTCACCGACAATTCGGAGCGGCTGCGTGCCGTGGTTTCGAACGATCTGAAGCATGCGCGCGAGGCCATGCAGGTGCTGCAATTGTCGCAGCAGCATGAGCTCGCCACCTTCCGCGAGGCGGTGCTGTCGCGCCTGGCCGACATGAGTCTCGGCTTGCAGACGCGGCTGACCGAACAGGCAAGCGCCGATCGCGACGTCATGGATCGCTCGCTCAAGTCGATGACGCAGGAGTTGCGCGTCGCCATGGAGGCGCTCGCGAGCCGCACCGACGAGCGTCTGGAGCAGATTCGCGGTAACGTCGAGCAGCGCCTGGATCAGATCCGGGGCAGTGTCGCCGAGCGCCTGGACGAAGGCTTCCGCAAGACCAACGAGACTTTTTCCAGCGTCATGGCGCGGCTCGCGGTGATCGACGAGGCGCAGCGCAAGATCGACGGGCTCGCCACCAACGTCGTCAGCCTGCAGGAGCTGCTCGGCGACAAGCGCGCGCGCGGCGCCTTCGGCGAGGTGCAGTTGGAGGGGCTGGTGCGCAATTGCCTGCCGCCGAATGCCTGGCAGATGCAGGTGACGCTCTCCAATGGCGCGCGCGCCGATTGCGTGTTGCGCTTGCCCGAGCCCACCGGCACGGTCGCCGTCGACTCCAAGTTTCCGCTCGAGAACTATCACCGAATGTATACGCCGGGGCTCGCCGAGGCCGAGCGCGCACAGGCCGAGCGCTCGTTCAAGGCCGATCTGCGCCGGCACGTCGACGATATCGCCGACAAGTACGTGATCCCGGGAGAAACCTCCGATGGCGCGGTGATGTTCGTGCCGGCGGAAGCGGTATTCGCCGAGATCCACGCCTATCATCGCGACATCATCGATCATGCCCTGGCGCGACACGTCTGGGTGGTGTCACCCACGACGCTGATGGCCGTGCTCAATACGGCGCGAGCGGTCATCAAGGATGTCGAGACGCGGCGCCAGGTGCACGTGATCAAGGACGCACTGGGCAAGCTGGCGAAGGACTTCTCCCGTTTCGACGAGCGCATGCGCCGGCTCGCCGACCATATCCGCCAGGCGCACGAGGATGCCGAGCGCGTGCACG
Organism: Burkholderiales bacterium; assembly: GCA_050741055.1. Lineage (GTDB taxonomy): Bacteria > Pseudomonadota > Gammaproteobacteria > Burkholderiales > WYBJ01 > WYBJ01. The sequence goes on from JBOIEI010000930.1 coordinate 2,473, forward strand.
TCTCCAGCGTGAAGATCGCGCAGCGTTTCGCACAGATCGAGAGCGTAGAATTCGA